>CAJWER010000017.1 GCA_913030785.1 uncultured Chloroflexota bacterium
ATAATCGCGTCCTTGGCTCGCTGCCACCCCGGCGACGTCGACGCCGCCTGGGAAGGGGTCAAAGGCGCCGAGCGGCCACGCATCCACGTATTCATCTCCAGCTCCGATGTCCAGATCATGCATCAGCTCCGGAAGAATCCGGAAGAGGTGATGGACATGGCTGTGGCATCCGTCGAGCGCGCTAAGAGCTACTGCGAGGACGTTGAGTTCTCGCCTATGGACGCTACTCGGACCGATCCTGCCTACCTGTACAAACTGGTAGAGGCAGCCATCGACGCCGGCGCGACTACGGTGAACATCCCCGATACCGTCGGCTATGCACTTCCCTCGGAATTCGCCCAGCGGATCCAGGACGTGCGTGACAACGTGCCCAACATCGACCGTGCCGTGATTAGCGTGCACTGTCACAATGACCTGGGCAACGCCGCAGCCAACAGCGTCGCGGCGGTTCAAGTGGGTGCACGCCAGGTCGAGGGCTGTATCAATGGCCTCGGAGAGCGGGCGGGTAACGCCTCCCTCGAAGAGGTGATAATGGCCATCGAGACCCGCAAGGACCTGTTGGGGGTCTCGACCAACACGGATACGACACAGATCTATCGCACCAGCCGAATGGTCAGCGACATCACGGGATTCCCGGTCCAGCCCAACAAGGCGATCGTCGGCGCCAATGCCTTTCGCCATGCGTCTGGCATCCACCAGGACGGGATCCTCAAGGAGCGCACGACCTTCGAGATCATGGCGCCGGAGTCCGTTGGGTGGCCCAGTAGTTCCCTAGTCCTCGGAAAGCTGAGCGGTCGCGCCGGCCTCCGATCGCGGCTAGAGGAGCTGGGCTTCAGCCTGGACCAGGAGCAGCTCGATACTGCCTTTACGGCCTTCAAGAACCTGGCAGACCGCAAGCGCGAGGTTACAGATGCTGACCTGGAATCGCTAATGTCCAGTCAACGCAGGACCAGGTCCGAGCCGTCCCTGTACACGCTGGAGCATGTCCAGGTGTCCAGCGGCAATCACGGCATCCCGACTGCTACGGTGAGCCTAACCGGGCCTGATGGTGAGTCCCAGACGGATGTGGCCACGGGCACTGGTCCGGTCGACGCCGTCTACCAGGCCATCAACCGCGTCGTGCAAGTGCCCAACCGCCTCACGGAGTTCCGCGTGGATGCCGTAACGGAAGGCATCGATGCCCTCGGAGATGTGACAATTCGCATTGAGAAGGACGGCCAGTCTTACGTGGGACGCGGTTCCGACACCGATATCATCGTCGCCAGCGCTAAGGCGTACATGAATGCTCTCAACAGGCTGCTGGCCATCGAGAAGAACCAGACAGTAGAGGCGGGCTCGACGGCGTAGAAGCATACGACCAGATCGGGTGGAGAGGGGCGGAGCTTCTTTGCCTGTCCTAAGCCTCTCGAAGGGCCGGGTGTTTGAGGGTGTCCCTCAGGCATAGCTCTTTTTTCTTTTTTCTGGTCAGAAAAAACTAGTGAGATCGGCTAGTTCACGGCAACTCTAGGGGCGCGCTGCCCGCGCCCGCCTGCCGAGAATCCCTCACACATTGGAGCGACATGCAACCCAAAACAATGTTTGACAAGATATGGGACTCCCGCGTGGTGCACGAGGCCGCCGGGGAGCCGTCCTTGCTGTACGTAGATTTGCACCTGGTACACGAGGTCACATCGCCGCAGGCCTTCGACGGGCTGCGAACGGCCGGTCGCAAGGTCCGGCGTACCGACCTGACAATCGCGACCGCTGATCACAACACACCGACCTGGGACCTGTCGCTGCCCATCACAGACGACATCGCAAAGCAGCAGCTCGACGCCCTGGACAAGAATTGTGCCGAGTTCGGCATCACGTTCTACGACAGGTTCAGCCCCAAGCAGGGGATCGTGCACATCATCGCGCCCGAGCAGGGCCGTACCCAGCCGGGTATGGTCATCGTATGCGGTGACAGTCACACGGCGACCCACGGGGCCTTCGGGGCCTTCGCATTGGGCATTGGCACCTCGGAGGTCGAGCACGTCTTGGCTACGCAGACCCTGCGTCAGGCGAAGCCGAAGACCATGGAGATCCGCGTAGATGGGCCACTGCCCTTCGGGATCACAGCGAAGGACGTCATTTTGCGTATCATTGGAGAGATTGGCGTAGGTGGCGCTGCCGGCTATGTCATCGAGTATACCGGCGAGGCTATCCGCTCCCTGTCGATGGAGGGCCGGATGACCGTCAGCAACATGTCGATCGAGGCGGGGGGCCGAGCCGGCATGGTGGCCCCGGACGATACGACATTCGAATACCTGCGCGGTCGAGAATACGCCCCGCAGGACAATGATTTCGAGGCCGCCGTCGAAGCGTGGCGCCAACTGGCTACCGACGACGGCGCACACTTCGACAAGACGGTGGTCATCGACGCCGCAACTATCGAGCCGATGGTGTCGTGGGGGACCAACCCCGGCATGGTCGCGCCCGTCACCGCCAATGTCCCTGACCCGGCGTCGTCCGACTCCGAGGGCGACCGTCTCGCTGTGGAGCGGGCCCTGGAGTACATGGCTCTTGAACCGAACACGCCAATCGAGGAGATCGAGATTGACCGCGTGTTCTTGGGATCATGCACCAACGCGCGAATAGAGGACCTGAGGAGCGCCGCCGAGGTGATCAAAGGACGTCATACCAGCGACAGGGTGCAGGCGATGGTGGTGCCGGGCTCAGCGGCCATAAAACGCCAGGCCGAAGAGGAAGGCCTGGACCAGATCTTCAAAGACGCGGGCTTTGACTGGCGGGTAGCCGGCTGCTCGATGTGTCTGGGCATGAATCCAGACATCCTCAAGCCCGGCGAACGGTGTGCGTCCACATCCAACCGTAACTTTGAGGGCAGACAGGGCAAGGGCGGTCGGACCCACTTAGTCAGTCCGCAGATGGCCGCCGCCGCCGCCATCACAGGCCACTTCGTAGACATCCGCGAGTGGGGACCTGTATCTGAAGGCTAGAGCTGGTATCAGGAGCGGTGTTCATGCGTGAGGATGCCTCGCAACTTCATGGCAAAGCTGCAGAGTATGCGCAGGTTCTCCGCGAGCACCTCCCCGAACTTGGGGAGCGGTACGGCGTCGAGTCTCTCGGCATCTTCGGCCCCTACGTCCACGGCGAGCAGTCAAAAGGGAGCCACCTGGATCTGCTGGTGGACTTCAACCGCTCAATCGGCCTTTTCGACTTTGTGGGCCTGCAAGAGGAGATCTCCAAGATTCTCGGCGTAAAGGTCGATATTGTGCGGGAGCAGGGACTGGAGCTACAAGTAGGTGAGCGAATTCTCGCCGAGGTCGTCCGGGTATGAATTGTATCGACTCGATCAATGTCGATGCGCAGTGGCGAACAACACAGTAGAGGCAAGATATGGAACCATTCGACACACACACCGGCATCGTTGCCCCCATGGACAGGGTGGATATCGACACCGACCAGATCATTCCCAAGCAGTTCCTAAAGCGCATCGAACGGACCGGCTTCGGCCAGTTCCTCTTTTTCGACCATCGCTTTCGGGACGATGGGACACCCAACCCGGACTTCGTGCTGAACCGTCCCGAATATGAGGGTGCGTCGATCCTGGTTGCGGGTCGTAATTTCGGCACCGGCTCGTCTCGCGAGCACGCACCTTGGGCGCTACTGGACTACGGGTTCAAGTGCATCATCGCGCCGAGCTTCGCGGACATCTTCTATAACAACTGCTTCCAGAACGGCGTGCTTCCAGTCGTGCTGCCCCAGGAGACCATAGACCGGATCATGGTTGCGGCGAGGGAGACCTTCGGCTACACCCTGGCCGTCGACCTCGAGGCCCAGCGCGTTTGGGACTCCGATGAGGAGGTGATGGTGGGGTTCGATATAGACCCGTTCCGCCGAGAATCGCTGTTGAAAGGCTTGGACGATATCGGCCTTACTCTGCAGGTGGAGCATAAAATCGCCGCCTTCGAACGCACCATCTAGGGGTTTTAACGGCATGCGATCGGGTGGACACGAGGGAGCGAAAGTGGGTAAATCGGGGCTAATTTGCCTGATCCTTATCGCTATTCTGGCCGGATGTGGGCCTGGCGACCCGGGAGGCGTCGCCTCCGATACCGCCCGCGCCTGGACTGAGACTCAGACATAATCGTCGGCGCTAGACGCCACCAAGACGTTGCTGGGAGAGTACCCCATCCTGGGTACAGTCGACGAGAGCGAGGTCGAAGACGCCGTCCTCGATGCGTTCCACTGGGCATTGTCGCAGCCGGTGAGTGCCGAAAATGAGGGCCAGTATCGCATCAAAATCAAGGCCAGCTCACGACCGCGAATCACGGTCCCGAATATGACGTCGCGGGCCTACGAAATCTCTTGGAACTACGGGCTGACGGTGGATTCTGTCAGGAAGGTAGTTATCGGCTATGTCGTGGACACATCGGGCACCAAGGTAACCGACGGGTCAGACCTCATCGATTCCAAGTAAGGAGTCAGTCGACGTTGCGCTCTTCTCCGGCGGGGATCGGCTCAGCAGTCTCGGGATCTGACTTGCCCCTGCGACTCGCAATCCGCTTTACGCCGGTGGCCACCAGTCCCTGGAGAGAGTTCACCTCCCTGGTAATGGCGACGCGGAAGTGAGAGCTGTACTCCCCCATCCTGCGGAATTTCTTGTATCGCTCCGATACTAATCTGCGCTTGGTCTTGGATTGCAGGTCCGCCAACTCCTGGAGTAGCGCGCGTCGAAGTTGACGAGCCGCCTCGTCGTGGTTCGTATGCGCCCCACCGGTAGGCTCCTGGACCACCTGATCTACGATCCCCAGCTCCAGACAGTCGCGTGCCGTGAGCTTCAGCGATTCTGCCGCCTCATCAGCCCTGGCCTCGTCCTGGTACATTAGGCCAGCCGCTTCCTCCGGCGAGATTATGGATAGAATCGCATTCTCCATCATCAGCACCCTGCTGCCAACCGCCAGGGCAAGGGCGCCCTCGCTGCCCCCCTCTCCGATGATTACCGCCACCGAGGGGGTTTCTAGCGCACCCATCTCTGCCATGGTGCTAGCCAGCGCATTGCCGAGCCCGCGCTCCTCTGCATCGAGGGAGGTGAAAGGACCCGGGGTGTCGATGAGGGTGATCAGTGGCAGTCCGAACTTGGCTGCTAGCTTGATCGTCCTCTGAGCCTTCCGGAACCCCTCTGGTGAGGTTCGCCCTTCGTTGCGAGCCACATCGTCTCCGGGGCGCCCGCGTTCTTGGCCGATGACCGCCACCGTTTGCCCGCCAAGGTGACCGATGCCGCATACTACCGCGCCGTCATCCCCGTAGGAGCGATCGCCATGCAGTTCGACGAAAGAGTCCACGATGCGATCGATGTAGTCCAGGGATGTTGGGCGTGATTTATGGCGGGGGAGCTGCACCGACCGCCACGCCTCGGTTTTCGGCACTTCCCTCTCCGATGCCTGAGCACCGCGATTGCCACGCTTAGCGGTTAGCTTGTACTGGGCGCCCAGCAGATCCAGAAGTACCCCCAAGATCTCCCGAAGCTGGCCTCGGTGGACCACGGCGTCTACCATCCCGTGTTCCAGATGGGACTCTCCTGTGTGGGAGCCACCAGGCAGAGGTTTGTCGCTCGACTCTTTGATGATCCGCATCGGCGCGAGGCCAACTATTGCGCCGGGCTCGGAGAGAATAAAATCTGCCAGGTTTGCGAAGCTTGCATAGGCCTGACCGGTGGCCGGATTCGCCAGCACCGATATGAAGGGCAGCCCCTTGGAGTGGATCTGGTTGGTTGCAATGCTAGTCTTGGCCATCTGCATCAGAGATAGCACGCCCTCTTGTACGCGTGCGCCTCCGGACGTGACGACTGAGACGACGGGGTTCTTTCGCTTGGCCGCATGCTCCATCGCCAGCGCTACCTTCTCGCCGACGACGCAGCCCATGCTGCCGCCCATGAACCCAAAGTCCAACACGATTAGCACCACTGGGCTTCCGCCGATGGCGCCGGTGCCCGTGACAACAGCCTCGGTCAGACCGGTGCGCCTCTGGTCCCGAAACAGCCGTTGCTTGTAGGAGATACGGGAAGAGAAGGACAGTGGGTCTACCGAGGTTACGTTACGATTCGTCTCGCGGAAACTTCCCGGGTCCACCAGGGAGTCGATGCGCTCCCTGGCTGTCATCGAGTAGTGGAAGTGGCAGACAGGGCATACTCGATTCTGGGCAAAAAACTCCGAATCTACGAGGCTTGCCTGGCAGACCAGGCAAGTGTCCCTCGCGGCCGCACCACCCTCATCGGGCTGGGCCTGTCGGACGACGGAGCCGAGACGCTCGGCGAGGTTGCGAACCATCGTGGAGCCGTTCCTCGCGCCGCTCCATTTGCCTACATACCGGCTGGTAGCGGTGCGATCAATCAGGTCGGTGTCGGGACGTGTGCATTATGTCAGGGGCACAAGGGCGAAAACACCGCCTAGGCACTCCCAATTATAACATCCCGTGATTTGGAGCCATCGGCGGGACCGATGACACCCTCCTCCTCGAGCTGGTCCATCAAGCGGGCAGCACGCGGATAGCCGATTCGCAGCCGTCTTTGAAGCAGCGAAGTTGATAGCTTGTTGTTGTGGCGAGCGAGTTCGATCGCCTGGTCCAGCATCGCATCTTTTGCGTCGAGGCCGCCCCCGGGGTTACCGGCGTACACCCCTCCATCGTCCGAATCTCCGTCACCAACCGAGTGCAGGGAGACATCGGGTAGCGGCGCCCACTTCGTGTCCTTCCAGTATCCGACTAGGTCCTCGATTTCGCCGTCGGAGATGAACACCCCCTGAACACGCTCGGGTCTCGATGCGTCGACCGCCTGGTATAGCATGTCACCGCGCCCGAGGAGCTTCTCCGCGCCTGCGGCGTCTAGGATAGTCCTTGAGTCGATCTGAGAGGTCACGCCGAAGCTGATCCTGCTCGGGAAGTTCGCCTTGATCAGGCCTGTCACGACGTCTACAGACGGCCGCTGGGTTGCCACTATCAGGTGGATGCCGGTGGCGCGCCCAAGCTGGGCTAACCTGCACAGGGTCTGCTCGATTTCGAAGGAGGACGTCATCATCAGGTCCGCCAACTCGTCCACAGCCACCACGAGGTAGGGCATCTTATCCGACATCTTGCGGTTGAAGGAATCGATATTCCTGACGCCTTCTTCCTCCATTCTCCGATATCGATTCAACATCTCTTGGATAAGCCCTTTGAGCAGCCCAACCACCTGATCCGACTCCACCACCACCGGTGTCAGCAGGTGGGGAATGCCGTTGTAGGGTGTCAGCTCGACGCGTTTGGGGTCTATGAGCAGCAACCTCAACTCTGAGGGAGTCCTCTCCGAGATCAGACCTGACACGATGGTGTTGATGCACACGCTCTTGCCACTGCCGGTAGCCCCGGCCACCAGTAGGTGAGGCATCTTCGCAAGGTCGATGACGACATCTTCGCCGCCGCTGCCTTTGCCGAGAGCGATCGGCAGCTTTGCCTTATCTTTCAGGCTCTGGAACTGCTCGCTCTCCACCACGCCCCTGAGCGTCACTAGGGAGGGGGTCGGGTTCGGCACCTCGATGCCCACCAGTGCCTCGCCCATTACCGGCGTCTCGATGCGGATCGATGGTGTCTTAAGGGCTAGTCCCAGGTCCTTCTCCCGCGACATGATGCTATCGACCTTGACCCGTGTCTTGGTCTCCACCCTTGCGGTGACCGGCTTTCCCTGGTCGTTTAGCTTCGGCCTCCCGGCGTCATCGGTGACCTTCACCTGCTTGTAGCGCCTGACCCAGCCGGGGATCAGGCCATACATAGTCACGGTGGGTCCGGGTTGAATCTGTCCTATTTCGACCTCGACGCCGTACTCACCGAGGGTGCGCTTGATGGTCTCGCCGGTGTCGGCCATCTCCTGTTTGGAGATACCTCCGAGGGGCGCATTCTTCAGAAGATCTCGAGGCGGCAGTTTCCACACCGCCGCCATGTTGTCGGTGATGGGTACATTGGCATCGTGGTCGGCCTTGTCCGCGTTCTTGAATCGCTGCACCGAAGGGGTCGGCACTGGTGAGATAACATCGCCAGACGAACCCCAGTACCTGTTGTATTTGCCGGCCTCTGCGGCGGGCTCTGCGGTCAGACTCGTCTCCTGGGCTTCGTCGGCAGCCTCGGGAGCGGGAATGAACTCGGGGGGCGCCATCGGTGGTGGAACGTACTCCAAAGGCTCCTGAGCCTCCTCGACCGGTCGGGGGATTGGCGTCAGGGCGTCTTGTTCGGTGTAGCTGGGTTCGACAGGCGCTGCCGGCAGTGCCCGTGACTGGATCGCCTCCGTCAAAATCCGCGTCCTCTCACGCTTGCGATCGGCCTCGGCCTCGGTAAACCGCTCGTCAGCGCTGACCCTGTACATTCGCTTAAGACCGGAGGCGCCGCTTTTGGCGCCAACGGCTGCGGAGAAATAGCCGAGGGTTAGCATTTTCCATAGACCGACGCCTATGAAGGCCGCCAGTGGGGGAGCGGCGATTCCAATCCCAACCAGTCCGAGTGCAGATAGCCGCAGCCATACGAACAAGCCGCCTACCCCTGCGCCCGAGCCAGCGATGGCTGTCCCGACCTCACCTCCCAAAACAACGTCTCCGTCCAGTGTGAACCAGCTCATGGTGCCCAAGGCCGGATCCAATTGAGCCAACAATCCGAGGCCGAACGCGAGCAGTATCAGCGATGCAAACCACAGATTTGCGCGCATGAACCAGGAGCGGCGCATGGCGAGGGTGTAGATCAAAGCCGCCAGCCATACCGCAACCAGTACGATTCCTGCAGACAGCGCGGTGAGCAGCGTCTCTTCAGTGCTGGTGTAACTTGAGGAGAATTGCTCGCGGTACAAGTACGCGGCCACGCCGGCTGCGACCAGTACAATTGCTGCTATACCACGGGTCAGCCACGACCCAGAAACTGTGCGAAGGGCATCTATCCCAGCGACCATAATGATTGCTACCCCGTCGGAGAAGAGTCTTGGGGACGCTGCCCGGGTGGAAAGGGCGAAGTGGCGCTCGTCTGACGCGCCCTACACCTCTTGGATGTGCGTCAACACCTTCGGGCGACGTCGCGTCTCGTCGTACAAAAATTTGGAAACCGAATTCGAAACAAGTGCTCTTAACTCATCCAACTCTAGGCGGCGACCGTTGGGTTGTTCTAGGGCAATCTGGGCCTCTTCCGAGGTTCTTTCCAGCAGGTCAGCCGATTCGTCCAACTCGACGAAGCCAGACGACAACAGGCTGGGGGCGTTGACGACCTCGCCAGAAGAGGCGTCCACAGATACAACGACAGTGACTACGCCTTCCCTAGCAAGCCGTCCACGCTCCGCGAGCACCTTCCCGTCGTCTCCCCACATGCGGCGGCCATTCACATAGACGTGCCCGGCGGGGATCCTGTCTACGATGGTCCCATGGTCGGCGGTCAGCTCCAGAACGTCTCCGTCCTCGAGTACCATGACATTCGCTTCGGTCACCCCCATCGAACACGCGATCTCGGCGTGGGCCACCAGGTGCCGGTATTCACCGTGCACAGGAACGAAAAATTTCGGCTTTATCATCGCCAGCATCATCTTCAACTCCTCTCGGCTGGCATGGCCGTGGACGTGGACCAGGGCGATCTTGCTGTGCAGCACCCGTGCTTTCTGGCGGTACAGGTTGTCGATGGTCCTGGATACGAGAGTCTCGTTCCCTGGAATAGGAGAAGCTGAAATAATCACCGTGTCCCCGGGAACTATCTCGACATCCTGATGGTCTCCGTTGGAGATACGGACAAGGGCGGATGTGGGCTCGCCCTGCGCCCCGGTCGCAAGGATGACGATCTTGTTCAGCGGGAGATTTGATGCCTCTCTCAAAGGTATGATGGTGCCGGCTGGAGCTTTCAAGTAGCCCATGTTCGTGGCCATCTTGACGTTGTTGATCATGCTCCGGCCGATAACTGCCACCTTGCGATCACACTTGACGGCCGCATCGATCACCTGTTGCATCCGGGAGATCAGAGAAGCGAAGGTCGCCACCAACACCCGACCCTCTGCGCCAATGATTTCGCGCTCCAGCGCCTGGCCAACGACCTGCTCCGACTCGGTGTAGCCTTCGGACTCGGCATATGTGGAGTCCGAGAGTAGCAGTAGTACCCCGCCGCCCGTGAGTTGCGACAACGCGGCGAAGTCTGTCGACTTTCCGTCTGCCGGGGTGTGATCGATCTTGAAGTCTCCGGTGTGTATTACAGTCCCCAACGGTGTCTGGAGGGCGATGCCCATGGCGTCGGGTATCGAGTGGCAGACCCTGAAAAACTCGGCCTTGAATGCCCCTATCTTAAATGGGCTGTGAGGCTCGACGACGTTGAGCCGTGCATCTTTGAGCAGGCCGAATTCCTTGAGCTTCACGCTGATCAGACCGTGGGTGAGCCTGGATGCATAGACTGGCACGTTTAGCTCGGATAGCACGTATGGCAACGCGCCTATGTGGTCCTCGTGCCCATGCGTAATCAGGATCGCGCGGACGCGGGAGCTGTTCTCCTTCAGGTAACTTATGTCCGGGATAGCGAAATCTATCCCGGGCATCTCCTCGCTGGGGAATAGCACCCCTGAGTCGATTACTACTATGTCGTTGCCATACTCCAGGGCCATCATGTTCTTGCCGATCTCTCCGAGACCGCCAAGAGGTATTACTCGCAGTGCTGTTTCTGTCATTTAGCTATGGAATCCTCATTCAAGGGGGTGTGTGTCCGCGGTGTTGACCTGCGGATCAAAAAAAACTAAGCTGCTCGGCAGGTGCCTCATCGATCTTTTCTGGGCCGGGTTCGGGCTTTTCAATCAGTCTGAGAAGGTTTCGGAAGTCGTCCTCGATCACCGGACGAAGCCTCGGGTTGTGAAGGGCGGCGGCCGGATGGTACATGGGATAGGCCGTCACGCCGTTCCAACTCCTGGGCTTGCCACGGGCCCGTCCGATCGACTCGCCGGGAAAAAACTGGTTGAACGAGTACTTACCCAGCATGACGACCACCTTCGGTGCGATCATCTCGATCTGCGCGTCCAAGTACGGGTGGCACGCCTCTATTTCGCCCGGAAGTGGGTCTCTGTTATTCGGTGGTCTGCACTTGACCACATTGGTTATGTAAACGTCCGGACGTCTGAGTCCAATTGCGGCAAGCATCTCGTCGAGGAACCTGCCGGACCGGCCCACGAACGGCCTGCCGTCGCGATCCTCATTGAAGCCCGGTCCCTCTCCGATGAACATGATATCGGCGGTGGGAGAACCCTCGCCCGGAACGGCGTTGGTGCGCTTTTCCGAGAGGGAGCACTTGCGGCAATCATGAATCTGCCGGACCAGGTTTTCGAACTCAGACATGGGACCTCGGCCGGGGGGAGAATGCACCCAATCCTAGCAGGGGATCACGGCAGCGTCAATCTTCATTTCATGGTGGTTCTCGCAACGCTTTCCCTGCCTGTATAAAGCTGTGGACGCCGGAGAGCGCGACTATTGAACCCTCCCCCCCGGCAAGGTCGCCACTACAGCGCCATTGCTGACAAGTTGACCATGAACGACCGCACTCGCCGCAACCCGTGAACCTCTGAGCACCACCGAGTCTGCGATTACGGCGCCGTCTCCTATTTGAGCGTCTCCCTCGACGTAGACATTTGGGCCGATCCTGCAATGTGCTCCGATGGACGTGCGAGATCCAATCGCCACCGGTGGCAAAAGCACCGTCCCTTCTCCGATTGCGGTCGCAGATAGACCACCGGCAATCCACCCGCGCGACAGGTACTCCAGGTTTATCTTGAGGAGATCGGCAGGATCGGTGAGCGTCATCCTACCGGCAAACTGCACACCCATCACCACCCCACCGTCGTCGATCTGAGTCTGAATCGCGTCCTGAAGCTCCCTCTCACCCCGCTGGGAGACCGCAACGCCGGGCAGAAATTTCATGAACGACTCTCTGAAGCAGTACAGGGGCAGGCTCGCGATGTTCGAGGGCGCCTCGCCGGGGGCTGGCTTTTCGACTATCCGCCGGACTCGGTCGCCTACCATCTCCACGATGCCTGAGCGCCCGGTGCTCTCCGTCGGCACGGTCGCCAGGGCCAGGACCGCATCGGTGGCCTGGTCCGAATCCAACGCGCTGATCAGCCTACGCATGTCGGCCCTAGATACGAGATTGTCGCAGGCCGACAACACGAAGTCGCCGGTCACGACGGTCGAGGCACAGGCCAGGGCGTCAGACATGCCAGCAGGTGCTGGCTGAGTCACGATCTGGACATTGTCACGCCCAGCGAAGTGCTGCGCCATCTCGTGGTCACCAGGTCCGACGACGACGACGAACTCGTCGATGCCGCAGAAGGCCATGTCCTCCATAACCCGCTCGATGATAGGCACGCCGGTTATAGGCAGCATGGCTTTTGATCGGTCGCGGGTTACGGACCCCAGGCGAGAACCCTTGCCCGCGCCGAGAACTATGCCTTGCATATCATTCAGCCCGTACGACCAGCCCGTCCGTTGAAACCCGTGGCAGGCCGATCCTTGCATTGGGGAGTCCAGCGGAGTCGATAGCTCTTTCCCACGTATCCGCCAGTCGATGCTCTTCACCCGGTCGGGTCAGGGCAAAGACCGACCCGCCGCCCCCGGCCCCGGTCAGCTTCGCGCCAAGCGCGCCGTTCTTCAGCGCCGTCTCTATTAGCAGGTTGTTGGCCCAGCCGGCGCCGTCTGAAAAGCCGCAGTAGACCATCATCTTGTCGACAAGGCGATGGTTATCGTTCATCAGCCGGCCCACCGCGGTCAGATCCCCGGCCAGCATGGCCGCCTTGCCGCGCCAGGCTGTCTCCCAGGCCGCGGTCATTAGCCGGACCATCGGAGGCGGTTCTCCGCCATCCCGCTGCCACCGGTGGTGCTCATCGAGATAGCGTGGGCGCATGGTGCTGTGGATGTCTCCGGAATCGCGCTCAAGGCCGGTCGAGGCCATTACCAGGGGCAGATCTTCGACCATGCCGTCCAGCCGTTCATAGGTCGCGTATGGCTCCTCTCCGATCGCGCGTTGCTCCAACTTGCCCCTGTAGTCGATGTAGGCGATGCCTCCGAATAGCGGCACGTAGCGGTCTGCGAAGCCGCACGTGATACCAAGCTCCTCGGCCTCTACTCGCTGAGTCAGCTCCGCTATTACATAGTCGTTGAGAATTCGGCGGTCGAGATCGTAGAACTCTCTGAGGCCCGCCAGGGTTAGTAGCACAAAAAGGGATGAGCCACCGAGTCCGCTCTGGAACGGCACGTCGGTCCATGTGGCTATCAGCACGCCCTGCGCGGCGTGTTTTGACCTGAACTCGTCGCTGAAGGCGTGGAGACGGTTGACGGCCCCCTTTAGCAAGTCTGCGTCTCCGTCGTAGGGCAGGGGATATTTGTCTCCGCTAGTCTCAACCTGTACCTGACGCGTTCCCCCGGCCTCTGATGCAACGAACTCCAGCACCAGGCCTTGGGCAGGCTCTAGCGATACACCGGCGCGAATGTCGATGGCGGCGGAGATGGTGGCGTAATCGCCTTCGTTGGCATCGCCAGGATTACCGAGCAGGTTGATACGCGCGGGTACTGTGAGAAATTGACGGCGGAAGCTCAGGGGGTCGACTCCAGGTTCCAGGATGCCGTCTATATTAGCCCATCGTCAGTCGCTATGCGTGGAAAAAAGAAAGGGCCCCGGAATTCCGGGGCCCTTGAGTGTCTTATGCAGGACAATCGCCTTTTAGTCCTCGACGTCGTGCTCTTTGAGGTAGTCGATAGCGTTTTGCACGCTAAGGATGCCCTCGGCCTCTTCGTCCGATATCTCGATGGCGTTGCCGTCCGTACTGAACTCCTCTTCGAAGGCCATGATCAGCTCGACGAGGTCTAGAGAATCAGCGTTCAAGTCGTCGACAAATAATGCCTCTGGAATGACATCGTTTTCGTCCACGCTCAGCTTGTCGACCACGACCGCTTTGACTCGATCCATCACCGTTGCCATACAATTACCTCCGTATTCTGTCACAGTTCGTTCCGCCCAGGCAGGCGGGACAGGGAGCTTCCAACCTACCTATTTTTTGCGGATGCGTACGACTCCATCACAGAGCCCAGCACGCCGTTGACAAACTTCGGGGTGCTCTCAGAGCCGTAAACCTTTCCCATCTCAACCGCCTCGTTGATGGCCACCTTGGGCGGGGTCTCTTTCCCTTCGATGATCTCGTAAATCGCGACCCTGAGAATGTTTCTGTCCACCACGGCCATCTGCTCCAAGGGCCAGGAAGGGGCATGCGCCTCTATTATTGCATCTATCCGGTCCCCGTTTGCAAGCACTCCGGAGACGATGTGCCGGGAAAAGTTCGCGGCCGGACGTGAAAGCTTGTGTTCGGCAATTCTGCGCTTGATCGCGCGATTAGGATCGTGGCGGGTTCCGTCGCTCTCATACAATACCTGGAGGGCGACGGCCCTTGCCATGTGCCTGGACCTTGGCGGTCCTGCGCCTTCCTGCGCGGTATTGTTCAAGGTAGATGTTGTCGTTGAGTGGTCCGTCAGTTCTTTCGCAAGTTCAGAATCGCCTCGATGTTGCCCACACTGACGGCGCTGGCTGAGCGGTCGATGCGCTTGACCATGCTGGACAGGGTCCTGCCCGGGCCGATCTCCACGAATTGCGAGACTCCTCGCTTCAGCATGTAATCCATCGACCGCTTCCACTGGACGCAGGTGATGATCTGGCTGATGATCTCTCGCTTGACCTCTGAGCCCTTCTTCAGGGGCTTCCCGGTGCAGTTCGCCACAATGGGCACGGCCGGGTCCTTGAAGCTAAGGCTGCTTACTGCGTCGATGAGGCCAGCTCTGGCGGGCTCCATGAGGGCGGAGTGGAAAGCACCGCCTACTCGCAGCGGGATTACCTTCTTTGCACCACGGGCGATAGCGAGGTCCAGGGCCTGGGCAACTGTCATCACGTCGCCGCTGATTACGATCTGCTCGGCAGTGTTGACGTTAGAGATGTATGTGCCGGTTTCGCGGCTTATCTCTTCAAGGGTCATTTCGTCGAGACCGAGCACGGCAGCCATGCTGCCCGGTCGCTGCTCGCAGGCCTCCTGCATCAGGCGCCCGCGCTCCTGCACAAGCCTTGCAGTTTCTCCAACATCGAGTACGCCGGTGACAGCCAGTGCCGTAAACTCTCCAAGGCTGTGGCCGGCCACAAATGCCGGAGCTGGCATATCCTCTGGACCTAACTGCTCTTCCATCGCCTTGACGCAGGCGAGGCTCACGGCCATGATCGCCGGCTGGGCGTTCACCGTGTCTCGAAGTGCATCGTCCGGACCGGAGAACACGAGCTTGGAGAGGGGGCGGCCAAGAGCCATGTCCACCTCGTGGAACACGGACCTGGCGGCGGGGGAGCTGTCATACAACTCACCGCCCATGCCGACGCTCTGTACACCTTGCCCAGGGAACAGGTATCCAACCCCTGCGCCCTTTTTAGCCGATGCGATGCTGAAGGTCATGTTTGGTTTCTTGTCCTATTGCTCGGACTCGGTGGAGGCTGTAGCAATGACCTGCCTGCCGTTGTAGTACCCGCACGATTGGCAGACCCTGTGGGGTAACCGCACGCTGTGGCACTGAGGGCATTCGCCCAGGCTTATTGGGCTCAACCCGTGGTGGGAGGCCTTCGCGCCCTTGCGGCCTCTGGAATGTTTTTTCTTAGGTAGTGGTGCCATTTAGTTCACTCTGCTATCCGGTCTATCGGAGACCGCCATCTTGAGCATCTCTGCCCAGGGACTGCCTCGCGCTTCGTGATCACACACGCACGCCGTCTCATTCAGGTCCGCCCCACATCGGGAGCATATGCCCTGGCAGTCCTCCCGACAGACTGGCTTGACCGGGACTGCCAGGTATAGGTACTGTTCCAACGCCTCGGTCAGGTCCAAAATTCTCTTGTCGTCTATCGCAGGGGCCTCAGGTTGCTCGCCTGAAGGCTCATCATTCGAATGGAACGCCTCTTCTTCGAACGCCACGTCGATTCTTTGGCCGAACTCTTTTAGGCAGCGACTACAGGTGCTCTGTGTGTCCGTGCTCATCTTGGCACTGACCAACACGCCCTTGTCGGTCCTCATTAGCTTCATGGAGCCTGCAATTCGGCTATTGCCGGATTCAAGCTCCTCGTCGACCGCATATTCGCGAATCGACCCGATCGCTTCATTCAGTAGTTGCGACACGTTGATCTTCATCCCGACACCACCCCGCGTCTATGTGCCGAACGCGAACTACTCGCAGCGGCGTATTTTAGTCTCGACGGGGCATTGTGTCAAGTTTCACACAAGAGTCGTAGTTACCAATTTGGGGTCGTCCGGTCTTCGGCTGGTACACTATGCCCATGGGTTGTAGGCCCCACGATTCTTTATGGGAGGCGCAACTGAACGCCCCCTCCGTACGAGCCAGTCACCTCAAGTCCTAAGACGTTCTATCAGATCTGATAGTGTTACGTCCCCGAGCGATCTCAGGCGCAAATCGGCATGATCCACTGCCATGTCGATCGTCATCGAGTTCGGCACCACTACGCAGTACATGCCGGCTCGTTTGGCTGCCGTTACGCCGTTGGCCGAATCCTCGATCACCACACATTGTGCTGGAGCCACGCCCAGGGCTGCGGCCGCCGAAAGGAACAGTTCGGGGTCAGGTTTGACGTTTGTCACGTCGTCTCGACACCTGACCGCGCCGACATAGCGCATCAAATCGCGATTGTTGAGGTGGCCTTCAACCCACTGATGACTCGAACTGGACGCCACACCAAGCTTCAGACCCAATATTTCAGCCCCGATCATGTAATCGACGACCCCGGGCAGTATGGGCGACGACTCTACCTGAGATAGATAGCGTTTACGTCGGCGGCTGCCGACGATGTCGCGGTCAATCGTGTGGCCGGTCAGCTTCTCAAGGTGTCCGTACGGGTCGAAAATACCGGGTCGCCCGCCTACAAAACCGGCCCAAAGTGATCGGTCAAGCTCCACGCTGTGGTCGGCGAACTCGTCCCTCCACGTCTCGTAGTCCGGAGTCTCGGTTTCGAGGATCACCCCGTCGAAGTCAAAAATCACGGCCTCAATGGTCATAGAACTCATATCCTGATTGTGGGTTTGTTCGATGTCGGAGTTGCGCCGCTCAGCAGGCATGGTTCGACGGGCTCACCACGAGCGGCTCCTTCTAGTCGGTGCGCCCAACACAATAGACGCTCATCCTGAGTCTGTCGAAGGATCGCTCAGGCTCGCCAGTCAACCCTATTTCGCCTCAATCCCGCTCGGCCACCGCACCCCGGACAAATTCCACGATGTCGGTTGTCGGCGTGCCTGGCCCGAACACGGCCTTCACACCCATGTCTAGCAGCGCAGCGCGGTCCTTGTCCGGGATGATGCCCCCTGCCACGACCACGATGTCTTCCATCCCTCTCGTATTCATGCTCTCAAAAATTTGAGGGAACAACTCCAGGTGGGCGCCGGACAGGATAGAGAGTCCGATGACGGCCACGTCCTCTTGCAGTGCCGCTTCGGCGATCATCTCCGGCGTTTGGCGGATGCCTGTATATACCACTTCCATCCCGGCGTCTCGAAGCACTCGGGCGATGATCTTTGCTCCGCGGTCGTGGCCATCAAGGCCGGGCTTCGCCACCAGCACCCGTATGATTCGACTATCGTTCATTGCTTGCCCTCATAACCAGACGGAATTCCCCTCTTTCTCAAACAAGAAATCCCGTCTCTTTTCTGTGATTTCTGCGATCTCTGTGGTAGTTCTCCCTATTAGTGCCGAGCCGTCTCGCTGTCCACCAGCTCCACCAGCACGCCGCCCGTGGATCTTGGATGCAGGAACCCGATCATCCCGGACAGCCCCTCGCGAGGTTCATGGTCGATGAGTCCGACGCCCTCATTGTCCAGCGCATCCAGCGTGCTTAGCAGCCCGTCTACCTCGAAGCAGACGTGGTGCAAGCCCTCGCCGCGCTTGGAAATGAAGCGGGCTACGCCGCCCTCAGGGTCCGTGGGCTCAATGAACTCGAGTTGCGAGCCTCCCACCGTGACCAAAGCCGCCCGCACACCCTGGTCCTCCAACTCTTCTACTGAAGCCTCGGGCAGTCCGAAAATCCTGCGGTAGAGTGCCAGGCTCTCGTCGATGTCGCGCACGGCTATCGCGACGTGGTTGATGTGACGTGCGTTGCACGGTGACTTGTCGGGCGCGGTCATACCTGTCCCTGTTCGTTGAGCACGTTGCGAGAAATAATCATGCGTTGCACCTCCGAAGTTCCTTCGTATATTTCCGTTATTTTGGCGTCACGGTACAGCCGCTCCACCGTCGTCGGCGCGAAATAGCCCGTGCCACCGTGAATCTGCATCGCCCGATCAGCGGACTCCACAGCCACTCTCGAAGCGAACAGCTTGGCCATCGATGCCGCGGTGACGAACGGCCTGCCCAGGTCCCTGAGCGTCGCCGCCTGGAGCACCAGGAGCCTCGCCGCCTCAATGTTGGTGGCGATGTCCGCGATGGTCCACTGAATTCCCTGGAAGTCTGAGAGATGTTTGCCGAATGCCTCGCGTTGTGTGGCGTACTGCACCGCGGCCTCGTAGGCTGCTTGCGCCAGACCCACGCTCTGGGCGGCGATCCCGATGCGGCTGGAGTTCAGTATCTCCATCGTCTCCGCGAACCCCTCGCGTTCGCCACCTAGAAGCGCGCCGCCAGGAACGGCGCAGTGAGGGGAGGCGCAGCCAGAGAAGGCGCAGCCAGGGGAGGCGCAGCCCGGATCAGACTGGGCGTATGCGATGTCGAAACCGGCGAGTTGATTCGCACCTTGACGCTTGGCGAGGGTGTCGACAACCACTGTGGCCCCGCCATCGCCCTCGACGGCAACGGCAGACTGCATGTCCTGGTCGGCGCCCACCATGGTGATTTTCTCTATCGCTGGGGAAATCCTCAGAATTACAATCGTGGAAATGCAGGGGATCAAATAATAAGTGATCAACACAGTATTAACTGGATCCCGGAAAATTCTCCTGGAACCAACAATTTTATCCTATTTAATAATTATGCTGGGGGATCAGGGCCATGGGGAGAATCTATGGTATTAGAATTTGTTTTGCCAGTTGATGTTGAGGGGAACTATACAATTGAAGAAGGTGAACCCTACGGACCTGATACGTACAGCTGGTCTTATGAAGGAGAAATTTTTACTGCAATGCAGGGTGGAGCTTTTCGCCTGCCTAATGGGAATACGCTCATTACAGACTGTGATAGTGCCCATATTCTAGAAGTGACTATGGAAGGTGATATCGTTTGGGAATATACGGCTAGTGGAAACAATACAATTATTGCCCGTGCCCAGAAGTATGCCGTAGACTATTTTGGGGATAACAATGCTCTTCAGGGAGATATTAATGAAGATGGAATACTCAATATATTAGATCTTGTCACCCTAGTAAACTTGATCCTATCTGATGAATATATGGCTACAGGTGATTTGAATGAAGATGGAATCCTCAATATTCTGGATATTGTTTTACTGGTAAACTTGATTCTTGAAGGTGAGGACTAAACTTTGTTTTTCCGTTCCCATCTTTATATTATTGTATGGGGTTGTATAGTTTCAATTGGATTTGCGTTAAATCTCACCCTACCCTCGAGATTTTATTATAGATGTAGAGGGAATTTTACAATATGCTAATAATGAAATCGATACCGAATGGATGCTATATGTACTGGATGAACTCATAGGGAGTAATGAGGGCATACCCGGGGATCTTAATATGGATGGTGCTGTCAATATACTAGATGTAGTGATACTGGTCAACTTTGTTCTGGATTTTTAAACACCCACGAATACAGAATTTATAGCCAGCGATCTGAATAGTGACGGAATTTTGAATGTGCTAGATATTATTCAGGTAGTAAATATTATCATCTAGACCCATTTAGTCATCTAACAAGTTAATTCACTAATAGAACGGGGCAGTTGGCACGTTGCGCAGTATGAATAGGTTTGCTTCCCCAGATAAATTTTATAATTTCATTTCCCTTTGACTTTCCCAGTATAATAATATGATCTTCTCCCGCTTTGCGAACAAATTCATCCACAGGATTCCCATTAAGTAGCATGGATCTAAAAGGAACGTCCATGCGTTGTAGATAACGGTCTGCCCATTGGTGTGCATTGCGGTATCCTTTGCCGAAAAAGGTGGTTTTACTAACTGTCACATTATTGATTTCCGCTGAAAACTGCTTGGATATTCGGGTACTGAAAATTACGGCTCGTTTTGTTGCCCGGGAATCATCCACGCAGAGTAGTATTCTATAATCCCAGCTAGGATTAAAATTTTTCACAAAAAATATACTGGTATCCAGAAACTGGGCAAGCTGGTGTATCATACGTTTGCGATCTGGAGCACCCACAATTGCAATATCAAAATTGCCCTGTTTAACCTCTTTATTTAGCTCCGATAATAATTCTCCCTCTCTTAGAACCAGGCGTATTTGATAATCTTTTGTTTTTGGAAAGACCATGTGAATATGTTCACTGTTTTCTATAAGGTTTTCAACATTGAATTCCACATCATCCACAAAGCCTTTATCCTTTAGAATATTAAATGCCCATTCTAGCACTTCTAATCCTGGGTGATATATATTCCATTCTGCAAGGGATTTCCGTGCCAGATTTACATCTCCTTCAATGAGAGCCTGTGATTTTTTCCCAACATAACAGATTGTTAGATCAGCCGAGAAGCCTGATGCAATTTTACATCCAATTTCCAGTACGTTTCTGGACTCATTTTCTTTATTTTTTAGGGCAATAAGAAACTTCATAATTATCCTATCTTATTTAAAATTGGTAAGCCCAATAATAAGGGGCCAGTAAAATTTATATATAATCAGCAGGCTAACAGCAGACATAATACAAATACGCCATCCCGCTTTTAAGAAATCAGTGATTTTGACCAGCCCTGATGAATATATAATCATGCAGGCAGGGGCTGCCACTGCTGAAAAATAGCCGAAAGCCGATGAAATGGCTGTAGTCATCCCCATATATAGAGGATCACTCCCCATATTTAGCATAATTGGACCTAGGACAGCAACTGTTGCACTGGAACTCATAATATTTGAAAAGAGTGTGGTTAAGAAAATATTGAGGATGTAAGGTATAATTGTAAATTGTGTAATAAGGGAAGAAAACTGACTTACCAGGGAATTCCCAATCCATGCTGCAGCCCCCGTGTTTTTCATCTGCACTCCCAGGGAAATTGCCGCTGCAAACAAAAGTATAACCCCCCAGTTGGTATGTTTGCTTACATCTTTCCAATCTACGAGCCCAAATGCCATATACAGAAATGCACCTCCAATGGCAATAATGCCCAGCCCATAATATTCATGCAGAAAAACCCAGCAAAGAAAAACGAAAATAAATATAATAATGGATAAATATTCGTTCCCTCTCATGATGCCTTTATGTGCCACCTGTATTTTCAGTCTTCGAATGGCTGTATCCATCCGAAGCATTTCAGGCTTAAATGCCATCTGAAGGAGAAATGCGGTTCCTAGCATTCCTATGATGACCATAGGATATGCCATGATGATCCATTGCATATAGGTCAGGCTAACGCCGGTTTCAGTCATAGTTCTCCAGTATTCCAACATGATGGCATTCCGGGCACCTCCGGATGGAGTACCAATACTGCCAACAGTAGATCCGTAAGCAATGGAAAAAAGGATGAGAGCGCTGAGATTAGGTATGGACCCCTTCTGACTACAGTTTTTGATAATTGATAATCCCACGGGAAGCATGAGTGCCACCACTGTATGCTCACCAATAAATGATGATAACATGGCAGAGATACATGTAAAACCCAGGACAATATGTGAAACTTTGTTGCCTGTGAGGCGGATAATCCCCAGTGCCAGACGGGTATCCAGTCCCTGCTGTACTATGGCAACAGCCATCATAAGAGAACCCATTATAAAGAAAACCGAATCATTCATATATGTTTTAGCAACTTCTGT
>CAJWER010000018.1 GCA_913030785.1 uncultured Chloroflexota bacterium
CCGCATCCCCCGGCGCCCACACAAGAACCTCGACTCCCACGGCAACCATTTCTCGGACCAGGTCGGCAAATCGAGCGTCTCCCGACGCCAGGACCAGCACGGTCCGCTCTGGATCGTGTCCGCAATCGCTGCGGCACTGTGACTCAATGTCATCATCCAGATCGTAAGCATCGTGCCAGATGCGAAATCCCAACTCATCCAGCTGGTTTTCAGCAGCTACTTGCGCTGTATTCGTGAAAGCCTTCAGCAGGCGAGACCCGATGGTTTCAGTGAACCTTGCGGTAAGATAGTCCTGCATCAAACCCCACTGGAAAGACAGGTCCTCCGGCGACACCGGGGCGCCCTGGAAGTCCCATGCCACGACCAGGCGTGAGCGGGTCCGGCCCACCGGGACCTGGTGCGGCCGGCGTCTGAAGAACTCCGGGGTGATCCCCGCGTCGATCGCCAGAGAGTGGATAGCGGCGAGGGACGTGGCGCTCGGGGCGGTTGCTCCGATCTCCCAGCGTGATAGCGTGTTAACCGGCACCCCCAACACGCTGGCCATGTCTGACTGCGACATCCCGAGGGAATCGCGTATCTGGAGAAGGCTCTGGGGGGCGAATATGAAGCTTCCGGATTTCACTGGTGTCATAATGTTAGTGTATAATCCCATTTTATTTTTATCAACTGTTTTGTTGATTCCCAGGCACATATTGCGAAGAGTACGGGGTCGCAATTAACCTGCGGATATCCAACGCCTAGCATGCTTGCCGTATGGCACCAGAACCTTGCTACTCGTGGTAGCGGGTGCTATATTTGTGGCGCGAAAAGAGGGGTGCAAGCTGACCGACTTGGCTAGCACCCACGCTCAATGGAGGGCCAGACCGAGTGTGTGGCATTAGCGGAATAATGCATAAGAAGAGCAAGGCGAATGGCCTCGCTCCCATCGGCCGAGACCTGGTCAAAATGCTGGACTCCCTCGCCCACCGCGGAACGGACTCCACCGGCCTCACTGTGGCCGGGGAGGCCTTTGCGGAAGACCTTATCCTGCGCATCTGGACCGACGGCACGGACAGCGAGCAAGACGTGCTGGCCCGAGTGTCCGATGCAATCGGACGCAAGGGCGGCGTCGTGGGAACGAGCCAGGCATGGGGCGGATTCCTGCGCCTCACCGTCAATTATGAAGGCGAGGTCGCTGCCCTGGCCGAGACCCTGCTCGACACCGACGGCGTGGCGATCCACAGCATCGGTCGCTCATCCGAGACGGTCAAAGATGTCGGCACAGCCACGGAGATGGACCGGGCCCACTCTGTCAGCGACTTGATGGGAACCCACGGGATCGGCCACGTCCGGATGGCCACCGAGAGCATCGTAGACATCGGCCACGCCCACCCCTTCTGGGCCTACCCGTTCCCCGACGTCACCGTCGTCCACAACGGACAGCTCACCAACTACCACAGCATGAAAAGGAGATATGAAGACTCCGGACACCACTTCCAGACCCACAACGACTCCGAGTTGATTGCGGTCTACCTCGCCGACAAGTTGGCGAGTGGAGAGACCCTGGACTCCGCGCTCCACGCGTCACTTGAAGACCTGGACGGCACGTTCACCTACCTTGTCTCTACCCAGAGCGGGATGGGGTACGCCAAGGACCGTTGGTCCGCCAAACCCCTGGTCCTGATGGAGACCGACGATGTGGTGGCCCTGGCCTCTGAAGAGGTCGCGCTTCGTAGCGTATTCTCGGATGAGATCGATCGCGTCGAGCCCCAGGAGAACGAGGTCATGACGTGGTCAGTTTAGACGCAGCGGAGTTGACAACCCGCGAGCTGAATACGCGACTGAAGGAGTTGGCCGGGGCCGGCACCGAGGTCACGGTTATCAATCCGCAGGCCCAACACAACATCGCCGTTGGCATTCTGACCCCCTGCAAGATCACTATCGAAGGTAGCGTCGGGTACTACTCGGCGAGCCTGCTCGACGGACCAGAGGTGACCATTGACGGCAACGCCGGATGGGCCCTCGGCGAAAACCTGATGAGCGGTCGTATCTCCCTGTCACGTAGCGCAGGTGCCTCCCTGGCCGCCAGCATGAGGGGCGGCGAGATATACGTCGGCGGAAGTGCCGGAGCCCGGGCCGGGATCTCGATGAAGGGCGGCACTCTGCTGATAGGGGGAGACGCCGGGTTCCTTGCGGGCTTCATGATGCAAAAGGGCCGCATTATTGTGTGCGGCGATGTCGGGGAAGCGGTGGGCGACTCCATGTACGAGGGGACCATCTACGTCGGCGGCTCCTACGGCTCCCTGGGCAACGACGCCAAAGTCGAGGAGATCACGGAGGACGAGCTGATAGTGCTCTGGGACTACCTGGAACGTAATGGCGTTAAGGGGAGGCCGCAGTTTACGAAAATAATCTCGGCGAAGCGACTCTACCACTACGACTCGCTTGAGCGCCTCGAAAAGGTGGTGGTCTAGTGGTATATCCAAGCAGCCAGATCATGACCCCATGGGTCATCGACGATATCCATGCAAAGGCGGAGCTTGGCCGGTACCGAATCCGAGGGTTCAGCACATTCCAGAAGGTGACGCACTTCGACGACCTGACGTTCCTCTCGACGGGGCTCACCCGCTTCCCCCTGGAGGGATACAAGGAAAAGTGCAACACAGTCACGACTATTGGGGCACGGTACGCCGCGCAGCCCCTTGTGCTCGACACACCGGTGTACATCTCCGGTATGAGCTATGGCGCCCTCTCGGCCAACGCCAAGACCGCCCTGGGCAAGGGCGCGGCCCTTACCGGGACTGCGAGCTGCACCGGAGACGGTGGGATGCTGCAGTCGGAGCGAGACGCGTCGGACAAGCTTATCTACCAGGTTCTCCCCAGCCGCTACGGATTCGACCCGAACCATCTAGTGCAGGCCCAGGCTGTGGAGATCGTCGTCGGGCAAGGCGCTAAGCCCGGTACCGGCGGCATGCTCATGGGCGTAAAGGTTAGAGACGAGATCGCCGAGATGCGGGACCTGCCTGCAGGCATCGACCAGCGCTCCCCTGCCCGGCACCCCGACTGGCTCGGTCCCGACGACCTGGCGATGAAGATCGATCAACTCCGGGAGGCAACCGGCCACCAGGTGCCCATCCACGTCAAGCTCGGCGCGTGCCGTGTGGCGGACGATGTTAAGTTGGCGGCAAAGGCCGGGGCTGACGCGATCGTAATCGACAGCATGGTGGCAGGGACTGGCGCGTCTGCGGAGGTGCTGTTGGACCACAGCGGCATCCCGACGGTGCCAGCCATTGTGATGGCGCGAGAGGCGCTGCGGGAACTGGGGCTGTACGGCAAGGTCAGCCTCATCATCTCGGGCGGTATCCGCAGCGGAGCGGATGCAGCCAAGGCGCTGGCTCTAGGAGCCGACGCCGTAGCCATCGGCCTGGCATCGCTAATAGCGCTCAACTGCAATAAGGACATACCAGAGGCAGACTTCGAGGCTGAGGTTGGGGTGCCCGCCGGATACTGTCACCACTGCCAGACCGGCAAGTGCCCCGTTGGCATCACGACTCAGGACCCAGAGCTGTCCAAGCGCCTGGACCCTGACGAGGGCGCCGAGCGCGTGGCGAATTTCATAAACTCGATGACGATGGAGATGGCGCTGCTGACCAGGTCGCTCGGCAAAGGCGACGTACACAGCCTCGAGCCCGAGGATCTGGCCGCGCTGACCATCGAGGCATCCGCCATGGCCCGAGTGCCCCTCGTGGGTACCAACAAGGTGTTCGGAGAGTAGCCACTCACACTGCAAGAGGGTGTTTGGAAAGTAGCTGGCCCAAGATTAGTCGGATATTCGGAAAAGCACAGCAGCCCCCCCCTTTTGATGACTTTACCCCACCGCGGGGCAGCCACAGGAGCCCACCACATGGCCACCAGGGAAGATGTCCGCCGTCGAATGGAAGAGGACGGGATCGAGTATCTGCTGACGCAGTTCGTGGACATCCACGGCTCCGCCAAGGCCAAGATGGTGCCCGTGTCCCACATGGACGACGTGATCGACACCGGCGCGGGCTTCGCTGGCGCCGCGGTGCCGGGCCTCGGACAGGGGCCCCACTCCCACGACATGATGGCCCGCATAGACCTGGAGACCTATAGCATCCTCCCCTGGCGAGAGGGTGTCGCGAGTTTCTCCAGCGACCTGTTCGTCGACGACGAACCCCACCCTTATTGCTCCCGCCAGAACCTCAAGCGTGTGCTCGGGGATGCGCGTGCGGCCGGGTATACGTTCCACGTCGGCATCGAACCCGAGCACTTCCTGGTTACGAGGAACGATGACGGCTCGATCGAGGTCTGGGACCCCAACAAGGTCGACGACCTGGGCAAGCCATGCTACGACTTCAAGGGCATCTCCAACGTCATGGGCTACCTTCAGGACCTGATGGATGGCATGGCCCGCGTAGGCTGGGATGTCTACCAGTCCGACCACGAGGACGCCAATGGTCAGTACGAGGTCAACTTCGTGTTCAGCGACGCTCTGACTACCGCAGACCGCTACACGTTCTTCAAGATGATGACGAGCCAGTACGCCCAGAAGTACGGAGCAATAGCGACCCACATGGCGAAGCCATTCGCTGACAAGACCGGCAGCGGCGGCCACCTGCACTTCCACGTGGAGAATGCCGAGACCGGCGACAACCTGTTCCTCGACAACGACGACTCGCAGGGGCTCGGCCTCTCGGAGTTTGCCTACCACTTCATCGGCGGTATCTTCGATCACGCTCGGGCCCTGGCCGCCGTGACCTCGCCCACCGTGAACTGCTACAAGAGGCTGCAGGTCGGCGCGGGGCTGACGGGGACGCAGTCGGGATTCACATGGACTCCGGCTTTCATTTCATACGGCGACAACAACCGGACGCAGATGATTCGTACCGCCGGCCCAGGCCATTTGGAGGACCGTACGGTATCAGCGGCGTGCAACCCATACCTGGCGATGGCAGCCTATGTCGCGGCGGGGTTGGATGGCGTCAAGCGAAAGCTGGATCCCGGCAAGGCGACGATGGGAAACAACATGTACTTGCTTGGCCAAGATGAGATCTCCCGTAGAGGTGTCCGAACGCTGCCGCAGAGCCTTGCTGAGGCACTATCGGAGCTGCGCAATGATGAGGTGGTACAAGGTGCGCTAGGGGTCATATACGATGAATTCGTGACCCTGAAAGAGGCGGAGTGGAACGAGTATCACAAGCAGGTCTCGTCCTGGGAGATAGACCGATACCTGACGATGTTCTAGATTCTTCCATATCAGTATGGAAAGTGCATGGGGCCGCGCCCCTTTGCATCTTTGTTGAGGAACAAATACGAACATGGCATTTCTAATCGGATGCCCCAACTGTGGGGAACGCAACGTCTACGAGTTCCAGTTCGGCGGAGAGTTAGTGGTCCGGCCTAAACCAGACGCCACCACTTCGGAATGGACCAAGTACTTCTACGTACGCCGCAACGTGGCGGGAGACCAGCGCGAGTGGTGGTACCACAAGCTGGGCTGCCGGAAATGGTTCGTAGCCCTGCGAGACACCAACACCAATAAGGTCCACGAGACATCGTGGCCGCATGAGGCCCTATCCTAGATGGCAAGCCCAGCAGACCGAGGGAGGCTTGCCGAGCAGGGATATCAGCTAACCAACCGGGCCAAGACGGTAGCGCTCAACATCAACGGTAAGCCTGTACATGCTTACCAGGGCGACACGGTCGCCTCCGCGCTCTACGCCTCAGGGATGAGGATATTCAGCCGTTCTTTCAAGTACCACCGCTCTCGCGGCCTCCTGTGCGTCTCCGGCCAGTGCGCTAACTGCCTGGTGACGGTCGACGGTATCCCCAACGTCCGAGCCTGCACCGAGCGGGTCGTCGAGGGGATGAATGTCAGGCAGCAAAACGCCTGGCCCTCGGTCGAGCACGACGCAATGTCGATCATCGACCGATTCGACCGGCTAATGCCAGTGGGCTTCTACTACAAGACATTCCACACGCCAAAGGCGTTCTGGAAGTTGGCCCAGCCAATCATCCGACGCCTGACCGGCCTGGGCTCAGTACCTGATAAAGACCAGCCGGTACGGCACATTCGCCACGAGTACGCGCATGCCGACGTAGCGGTGGTCGGCGGCGGGCCTGCCGGCATGTCGGCGGCACTGGCGGCCGCCGGGGCCGGAGCCCAAGTGATGTTGATCGACGACCAGCCATCCCTGGGGGGACACCTTCGATATGACGTGGCATCCCACGACGCCCTTCCCGGCATCGGCAAGTCCAAGGGGTACGAGGCAGCCGAGCGCCTGAGAGCGGACGTTGCAGCTTCCGATAATATTGAGGTGCTCTCCAATGCCAGCGCGTTCGGGCTCTACGAAGGCAATCTTCTGGGTATCGACGCGGGTAGTCGGACGATCAAGCTCCGAGCCAAACGAATCATCGTTGCGACGGGCTCTATCGAGACGCCCCTGACATTCGACCGCAACGACCTGCCCGGCGTGATGCTGACTACAGGGTTACAGCGGCTGATGCACCTCTACGGTGTGCGTCCGGGCTCGACCGCCATCGTCGGGACGACCGGTGACCAGGGCTACCAGGCGGCGCTCGACATGTTCCATGCGGGGCTCCGCGTGGCGGTGGTGGCAGATGCCAGGCCGGAGTTTCCGGCCGACCTGGAGGCGGCGGCAGAGCTTCAGGCCCACGGCGTACTGATACTGCCGTCCCACGCCCTGACCCGTGCAGAGGGGGTCAAAAAGGCGGTGGG
Source organism: uncultured Chloroflexota bacterium (assembly GCA_913030785.1). Classification (GTDB taxonomy): domain Bacteria; phylum Chloroflexota; class Dehalococcoidia; order Lucifugimonadales; family CAJWER01; genus CAJWER01. Next base: position 6,740 of record CAJWER010000018.1, read on the forward strand.
GGCCGTGGTCGCACGGCTCGACGGCGGGCGCATCACCATGGAGGAGCGGCAGTTCGACGGCGACGTCATTGCAATGAGCGGTGGATTCCAGCCGGCGTCGGCGCTTCTGCACCAGCTCGGGGCAAGCTCTAGGTACGACGCAGCCCTGGACGAGACCGTCCCGATGGAGTTGCCCGCAGGACTACACTCTGCCGGAGAGGTCAACGGCGTCCATGACCTGTCCACAATCATTGCCCAGGGTCGCCAGACCGGTGTCGAGGCATTCGCAGCTCTCGGCGGCAACGGATCAGGCAGTATTACCCAGGCATCTCAAGAGGTATCGGCGTCAACGAGAGCCGTTTCGCCTCAGGTCGACTTGGCTCAGGGCGCCAAGCAGTTCGTCTGTTTCTGCGAGGACGTGACGGCAAGAGACATCGCCAAGGGCATCGACGAGGGGTTCGCCGATGTCCAGACGCTAAAACGCTACAGCACCGTGACAATGGGCCCGTGCCAGGGCAAGATGTGCCATAGGGCCTTCGCCGCAATCACCGCAGACCACACCGGAAAATCGATAGACGAGACGGGGGCCACGACATCGCGGCCACCTATCACGCCCGTATCGCTGGGAGCGCTCGCGGGTCCGTCCCACCGGCCGATCAAGCACACATCTATGGACCGCCTGCACCGGGAGCTTGGCGCCCAGATGATCGACTCCAACGTGTGGCACCGTCCGCGGATGTACGGGTCTCCACAGGAGGAGGCCGCGAACGTCCGGCGTGGCGTGGGAATCATTGACGTGAGCACCCTGGGGAAGCTGGATGTTCGCGGCGTCGACGCCCCTGCCCTTCTGGACAAGCTGTACACCCACCACTTCTCCACACTGCGGCCCGGGCGAGTTCGTTACGGTGTGATCTGCTCAGACAACGGCACGATTATGGACGACGGCACGGTCACGAGGCTGGCCGACGACCACTACTTCGTCACGACTTCAACAGCGAGCGTCGAGACTATCGAGGGGTGGTTCAAGTGGTGGATGGCGGGCACCGACATGTGCGCCCACGTAATGGACATCACCTCCGGCTTCGCCGCCATCAACGTCGCCGGTCCGCTGGCCAGGCAAACGCTGGCCAAGTTGACGGATATCGATGTCTCCGTCAAGGGCTTTCGCTACATGCGTTCCAAACAGGGCGAGGTGGCAGGGGTGCCGACGACACTACTGCGCATAGGTTTTGTCGGCGAGTCGGGCTGGGAGCTTCACTTCCCTGCCGAGTACGGCGAGCATATGTGGGGTGCGCTGATGGAGGCAGGTGCCGAGTTTGGGATAAAGCCATTCGGCACCGAGGCCCAGAGGATATTGCGCCTCGAAAAGATGCACATCATCTCCAACCACGATACCGATATCCTCAGCAATCCGATCGACGCGGACATGGAGTGGGTCGTCAAGCTGGAGAAGCAGGACTTTATCGGACGCGGCGCACTTGTAGCCGCAACGGAGAATCCGGGCCGCACCAGGCTGGTGGGTTTCGTGATGCAGGATGGCGTTGTGCCCCACGACGGCAGTCCGGTGGTCGCGAAGTTCGCCCCCATAGGCAAGGTCACAAGCTCGCGGCTTAGCCCGACGATCGGCAAGGGATTCGGGCTGGCCTGGGTCCCCGTCGAGTTGGCGGAAGAAGGCAAGTCGATCCAGATTCTAGTGGACGGCAAGACCCATGACGCAGATGTCACGCTCGAACCCGTTTACGACCCCGACGGCAAGAAGTTGAGGGAGTAGCAGATGCAAGAATGGAATCCGGTGGCGCTCAGCGCCATACAGCCCAGACACCTCAGCCTCGGGGCGACCCTGGTAGAGACGAACAAGTGGCTCCTACCTGCACGCTACTCCACGGTCGAGGAAGAGACTGAACACCTGCGGGCGTCTGCCGGAGTATCCGACATTAGCTCCAACGGCAAGCTGGCCCTCCAGGGTGAGATCGACTTCCAGATATTGCAAGCATTGGGCCAGTCAGGACCGGGAGCAATCGGCACGGTAGGCAAGATAACTCACGAAAGTGGAGAGATTGTCATAGCCAGGCTGGCCGCTGACGACGCGCTGCTACTGACGGCGGGTCGGTCGAGCACTTTGGCAGGTTTGGTAGAACATGGCGACACCTGCTCCCACACGGTGGACATGACCTCGGTGCTGGCCGGGCTCGCAATAGTAGGTCCGAGGGCGCAGTCAGTGCTGACCGGGCTGACGGAGATCGACACGTCCGATGTGGCTTTCCCTGACCTTAGTTGCGCCCAGGGGATGGTCGCCGAGGTCCGCGCAACGCTGCTCCGGGTGGACCGCAGGGGAGTCCCAGGCTACGAGCTGTACTTCGGGCGAGACTATGGCGAATACATGTGGGACTCTGTGCTAGAGGCAGGCGAGCCAGCCGGACTGACTCCTGTAGGCGCGGAGGCCCTGGCGAAGATTTGACCATGAATACTTCGGGATTAATTCCAGAGGGGAACAACAGCAGTTGGTGACTCAGCTTTTTCGGAAGACGAAGATGTGGGGCACGCCGCCCCTGAAGGATCGTTATGACGTGGTCATCGTGGGCGCGGGCGTTCACGGGCTGTCCACGGCCTACTATCTCGCCCAAAAGGGCATCACCAATATCGCGGTCCTGGACCGGAGCTATATCGGTGGCGGCGGCAGCGCCCGCAGCACCGCCATCATCCGCTCGAACTACCTGACTGCAGAGGCTATCCCTTTTTTCCGTGAGAGCCACAAACTCTACGAGGGCCTGGGCCAAGAGCTGTCTTACAATCTGCTATTCAACCAGATGGGACGGCTGGACATCGGCCACACGGAGTCATCGGTCTACTGGCTCAGGCTCCGCGTCGAGTTCAACAAGCTTCTCGGGGTAGACAGCCGGTTGATCGGGCCGGACGAGATCAAGGAGATGGTGCCCCCGATTGACCTGCGCGTCGGCAAGCCGCTGCCGATTATGGCAGCCCTCCACCACCCGCGCGCCGGGGTAGTCCGGCATGACGCGGTGGTATGGGGCTATGCCCGCGGCGCGGACAAGATGGGCGTCGAGATACATCCATTCACAGAGGTAACTGGAATCACTCGAGAAGGCAGCCGCGTAACCGGTGTGGAAACGACGGCAGGACCGATTATGGCCGACACCGTCGTTAGTGCCACGGCAGGCTGGAGTTCGAGCATCTCGGCTATGGCGGGGATCGACCTGCCCATAGTTACCTATCCGCTGCAGGCCTGCGTGACAGAGCCGATGAAACCATTCATGGACACGATCGTGTCGTCGGCGGACATCCACGTGTACGTCTATCAGACCGACCGTGGCGAGCTGGTCATAGGCGGAGCCGTCGACCAATACCAGACCTACAGCCAGCGCTCCACTCTCACCATGCTGGAGGAGTTGGCCGCCGACACGCTGGAACTGTTGCCGGACCTGCGCGAGGTGAAGATCATGCGGCAGTGGGCTGGTCTGTGCGACATGACTCCCGACTATGCGCCAATAATTGGCAAGGCGCCCGGCCTGGACGGGTTCATACTGAACTGCGGCTGGGGTACATGGGGATTCAAGGCAGCGCCTGCCTCGGGGCAGAGCACCGCAGAGTTGATTTACACCGGCAAGACGCCGGCTCTGATTAAGCACTTCGGCCCCGAGCGATTCGACAACGGCACGATGGTGAATGAGCGCGCAGCGGCGATAGCGGCGGCGATTCACTAGGTTCTTCTACCGCAAAGCGCGGAGTGAAAAAGTGCAATCGCTGTCATGCTGAGGAGGCCCCGACGAAGTATCTGGGGAGGGGGCCGCGCACCACCCTGACGACCGGCGACCCCACCACCCCAGACCCTTCGCATCCGCTCAGGGTGACACGGACTGGGCAGCGGTAAATCCCCTGCTAGCGCCAGACCTGGGTTAGCAGCCTCAGCCAGTTGCCGCCGAGGATTTTGGTGATCTCGTCGCTCGGAAAGCCCCGGCCTACGAGTGCGTCGGCTATAGCGGGCATCTTATCTGGGGTCTCCAGGCCCTCAGGATGGCCTGGCACCTCTGGATAGTCCTTGCGGCGCTCCAGCGGTTTCGTGCCCTGCTGCGACATGAGCACGTCGAACCACTCCTTGGTTTGCCCCTGCGTATAGTCGGAGCCGATGCCGACGTGATCGATCCCTACTCGCTCCACCATGTCCTCGATGGCGTCTGCAAAGTCCTCCAGCGTCGACTCCCACCCGTTGCGTAGGAAGGGCGGCCACGAGGTTGCACCGATGACTCCACCCTTCTCTGCAATGAGACGCAGCGCGTCGTCGGTCTTGTTGCGCTGGTTGTCGAAGAACGAACGGGCGTTGGCATGTGTGCAGGCGACCGGCTGATCGGACAGATCGATGGCATCCAGGGTAGTTCGGTCGCCGACGTGGGACAGGTCGATCAGGATGCCCAGGCGGTTCATCTCCCTGACCGCATCCGCGCCGAAGTGGCTGAGCCCGTCGTCGTTGCGCTCCCAGCAGCCGTTCCCGAGCAGGTTGCGCTCATTGTAGGTGAGCTGGATTACGCGGACGCCCAGCCTGTAGAACAGGTCCAGCCGGTCCAGGTCATTCTCTATGGGCGAGGCGTTCTGCCATCCGAGGATGACGCCTGTCTTGCCGCTGCGCTTGGCATCCAGGATGTCCTGGACGCCGGTGACCTGTGAGAGGTTCGCCTCACGCTCTCCGAAGCGGCGAATCCAGGCCGCCACATTGTCCATCGCCTCGGCGTACCCCTCCCAGACGGCGATGGTGGCATTGATGGCGGTGACTCCGCCCGCGTTGAGGCTGTCGAATACGGCCGGGCTCTCCCAGTTGCTCACGTTGAGACCGTCTACAACGACTGCCTCACTGTAGATCTTGCTTGCAGTATCGCTTGGGTCCATAGATCACTCCTCGTATAGGCGAACGGGCCAGTATCGCGTATCATATTGGTAGCGTCGAGGGCCAGTCAATCACAACGGCATTGACAGCGGCAGGCACAAAATATAACCTCGACCTACGACCACATTACAGCCCCAAAAACTACCCCGAGGAGGGATATCGGCCGTGACCTACACCAGTATCAAGACATGGCTCGAAGACGAATTGCAGGGTATCCGTGAAGCAGGAATGTACAAGGCCGAAAAGATAATCAAGACGCCCCAGGGAGCCCAGGTGGAAACGCCTGAGGGCCCGATGATCAACTTCTGTGCCAACAACTATCTCGGGCTGGCCGACAACAAAGAGATCGAAGAGGCGGTGAGCCAGGGCACAAAGGACTACGGGTTCGGCATGGCCTCGGTGCGATTTATCTGTGGCACCCAGGACATCCACAAGACCCTGGAGAATGAAATTTCGGGCTGGATGGACACAGAGGACACGATCCTGTACACCTCGTGCTTCGACGCCAACACCGGTCTGTTCGAGACCCTTCTGAGCGCCGAGGATGCAATCATCAGCGACGAGCTGAACCACGCGAGCATCATCGACGGCATCAGGCTGTGCAAGGCCGACCGCAAGAGGTACAAGCACTCCGACATGGCCGACCTGGAAGAGCAGCTCAAGGCCACGGCCGGGGCTCGGTTCAGGATGATCGCGACGGACGGCGTATTCAGCATGCAGGGCGACATCGCACCTCTCAAGGAGATATGCGACCTCGCAGACAAGTACGACGCGCTGGTGATGGTTGACGACTCCCACGCCACGGGCTTCCTTGGCCCCAATGGACAGGGCAGCGCGGACGACCAGGGCGTGATGGACCGCATCGACGTGTTCACGAGCACGATGGGCAAGGCCCTGGGCGGCGCCTCCGGCGGTTACACGACAGGTCGCAAAGAGATCGTGGAATTCCTGCGACAGCGCTCCCGGCCATATCTGTTCTCCAACACCCTCGCGCCGCCGATCGTGATGGGCGCTCTCAAGGCTCTGGAGCTGGTCCGCAGCAATCCGGGACTCCGCGAGACGCTGTGGGAAAACACGGCATACTTCCGGGCTGAGATGACGGCACTGGGCTTCGACATCCTCCCGGGCAAGACCCCGATCATGCCGATCATGCTTCGGGACGAGCTAAAGACGGTGGAGCTTGCCAAGGCGGTCAACGAAAAAGGCATCTTCGTCGTGGGCTTCACGTTCCCCGTCGTCCCACGTGGACAGGCGCGAATTCGCGTACAGATCTCTGCCGCTCACACACGAGAGCAGCTCGACCGCGCAATATCGGTCTTCGGAGAGGCGGGCAAGGCGCTGGGGATCATTTAGGTCGATCTACGGCTATTGGGTGATAAAAGGTGGTTCGACATGCTCACCATGAGCGGAAGAGGCCACGCTGGAATCACCCAATAGCCGCCATGGCCATTGCAACCAGTCTCGTCATGCTTGGGCGAGTGGTTTGAGCACGGCAGCATTTTCAATCGAAAAGGAATCTTCATGACCGACACGACAGAGCTTGAGGGCAAGGTAGCGATTGTGACCGGCGCGGGCCAGGGTATGGGCAAGCATGCGTCGATGCGACTCGCCTCCAGCGGCGCGCAGGTCGTCGTAAACGACGTCAATGCCGAGGCGGTTGAACAGACGGTCGCCGATATCAAGAAAGCCGGTGGAGTGGCGATAGCCTCGGCCGGCAGCGTGACGTCTAAGGCCGATGTCGACCGCATGGTCCTGACCGCGACGGACACGTATGGGGGCGTGAATATCCTGGTCAACAGTGCCGGGATTCTGCGCTCGACGCACATGATCGACATTGAGGAAGACGAGTGGGACCTGGTGATCGAAGTCAACCTCAAGGGCACCTACCTGTGCGCCCGAGCGGTGTTGCCCGCGATGCGGAAGGCGAACTGGGGTCGCATCGTTAATTTCTCCTCCACCGCCGGTCGAAAGTACAGCACCCTCGGCGGCCCTCACTACTCGGCGTCGAAGGCCGGCGTGCTGGGCCTCACCAGGCACCTGGCCATGGAGGAAGCGGCCAACGGCATCACGGTTAACGCGGTGTGTCCGGGGCTGGTAAACACCGAGATGGTGCAAAACAGTGTCAGCCCCGAGCGCGTCAAGGAGTTCACCGACAGCTTCCCCATCCCTCGCATCGGCGAGCCATGGGAGGTGTCGGAGCTCGTGGCATTTATCGCGTCGGACCGGGCTGCATACATGACCGGTGTTTCGTTCGACATCAATGGCGGCGACCTGATGATGTAGCGGTCCAGTTTCAGGAGGACCTGATGACAACGACCGGCAAAGGTAGTGTCTACGCGAAGCTGGGGGTCCGCCCCATCATAAACGCACAGGGCAATCGCACCGTTATGGGCGGCTCTGCGCCGACGCCAGAGGTGGCAAAGGCCATGGAGGACGCTGCCGACGTCTACGTGGAGATGGAGGAGTTGCTGGAGAGGTCCGGCGAGTTCATCGCAGAGCTGCTGGGCGTCGAGGCGGCCTATGTAACCTCCGGATGCTCCGCAGCACTGACCCTGAGTACCGCCGCCTGCATGACGGGGCGCGACACTGACCTGATATCGCGGCTGCCCAACACAACCGGCATGAAGAACGAGGTGGTTCTGCAGAAGGCGCAGCAGTACACCTACGACCGCAGCTTCACCATTCCCGGGGCCACATTGGTACGTCCCGGCGACGAGGACGGGTGCACGCGTGAGCAACTCGAAGCCGCCATCGGGCCACAGACCGCAGCCGTCGCGTATCTGATCAGTGCAAACGAGTCGGACTCGATCGTCCACTTGGAGGATGTGGTCGCGACGGCCCACGCTCGCGGCATACCGGTCATCGCCGACGCTGCCGCGCGCATCTATCCACTGGACTACTTCCGTGGCAACGCCCAGTCCGCCGATCTGGTGTGTTTCGGCGCTAAGTACATAGGCGCGCCACAATCGGCGGGTTTCGTTTGCGGGAAAAAAGACCTGATCGATGCCGTGGTCGACCAGGGGTTCATCGGGTTCCAGACAGGAGGCGGGCATGCCTTCGGTCGACCGATGAAGCTGGACAAGCAGGAGATCGTCGGTGTTGTCACGGCGATCGAGCAGTGGTTCACCATGAACCACGAGGACCGGCTGATAGGCTACGAAGAGCGACTGTCCGTCATCAAGGACGAGCTCAAGGGCGTGGCCGGTGTTGAGTCGGAGCTGGAGCAGGTTGACCAGTACTACGTCACGAGCCTTGGGGTAACAATAGACACAGAAACGGTGGGCAAGACCGCCCAGGACGTTGCGGACGAACTGGACGCCGGAAGCCCCCGGATCTGGGTAACGGTGGCTGGCGATGACACGATTTCGGTGAACACACATACCCTCAACGAGGGCGAGGAATTTCTAGTAGCCGAGCGCCTGAAGACGGCTCTCGGTGGCTGACGGCCCACAGCAGACCATATTCGCGGTTGCTGGGGTGAGCAGAAGGGCTAAGCCCCTTTGCCGGGTGTGTGAGGGTGCCCCTCACAAGTATATTTGCAAATTTCCCCCTTCTCTCTGGAAGGGGGTGACGGGAGATCACTGGCAGTGGTCTCCCGAATTTCTCCCATGACCAATAAATACAGAGGTGAGAGACCTTGCGTCGAGAACGATCGGACGAGCTGTACGGGGTAGCCAGGGGACTGATGCCGGGTGGCGTGAACAGCCCAGCAAGGTCGTGGACAGGGGTAGGCGGCTCACCGCTGTTCATATCCCGAGGCAAGGGATCGCGGATTTGGGACGCCGACGACAACGGGTACATCGACTACGTATGTTCCTGGGGGCCGATGATACTGGGTCACACCCATCCAGAGGTGCTGGAGGCGGTAAAGGCAGCGGTGGACGCAGGGAGCAGCTTCGGCGCGCCCACAGAGGCGGAGAACAAGCTTGCCGGCCTGGTAGTGGACGCCTTCGACTCTATCGACCTGGTCAGGTTCGTCAGCTCTGGGACAGAGGCCGGAATGAGCGCGCTCAGACTGGCCCGCGCCTTCACTGGGCGCGACAAGATCGTGAAGTTCGGTGGCGGGTACCACGGCCACGCCGACTCCTTGCTCGTCAGCGCCGGGTCTGGCGCTCTGGCCCACGGGGTGCCTGACAGCGCCGGAGTCACCGCGTCACTCTCGGCCGACACACTAGTGGCCGTATACAACGACCTTGGCTCGGTCGAGGCGCTATTCGATGCCGTCGGCGACGAGATCGCGTGCGTGATCGTGGAGCCGGTGGCCGCGAACATGGGCGTTGTGCTCCCGGCGCCCGGATTCCTGGAGGGATTACGGCGCATTACCGAAGACGCAGGTGCGCTGCTGATCTTCGACGAAGTAATCACAGGCTTCCGCCTAGCCTACGGTGGTGCCCAATCGCTCAACGGCGTCGTGCCGGACATCACGTGTCTGGGCAAGATCGTGGGCGGAGGAATGCCTGTCGGGGCGTACGGCGGACGCGCAGAGGTGATGGAGACGGTCTGTCCCCTGGGCCCGATGTACCAGGCCGGCACGCTCTCCGGAAATCCCGTGGCGATGGCAGCAGGTGCAAAGACCCTCGAACTGCTAGCGCAACCGGGTGTTTATGACCAGCTCGAATCTAGGACCGCACGGCTCGAACAGGGACTGCGGAAGATCTTCGAAGACTCCGGCACACCGCTAACCATCAATCGCACCGGATCGATAATGACGCTGTTCTTCAACCCAGGACCGGTGGAGGGTTGGAGTGGGGTCGAGGCCTCCGACAAGGAGGCATTCGGGCGCTTCTTCCACGCAATGATCGAGGAAGGCGTGTACCTGCCACCATCGCCATTCGAGGCCCTATTCGTATCGACGGCCCACACCGAAGCAGACATTGACGCAACGGTGCAATCGGCCACGAAAGCGCTGGGGGGCTAGGAGAGGGGCGTTCAGTTGAACGCCCCTACGATATGTTCGTTCGTGGCGCGCCTGGTCCGCGGTAAGGGCTACAGCGGGTTCTGCTCAATGTACTCTCGTGTTCGCTCCAGCTCATCTTCGTCGCGGATCACGCGATCGTAGTAGTTTCGCTGCCAGCTGAAATCCGCAATTCCGCCCCTTCGACAGAGCGTCGTGACCGCCGCCTTGAAGGTCCTGATCACCGCCCCTAGACTATCGCGAGTTGGCGACATAGTCGAATACGGGTCTGCGGGGTTCCTTAGGGTCGTAGGGACGTTCAACTGAACGCCCGCCCCCGTAAACCAGACGATGCCGTGGATGTGGTCCGGCATGATTACCCAGGTGTCCAGGTCTACCCCCGAATGATGGCGCGGAATCTCCAGCCAGCATCGTTCGGCAATTGACCTGATCTCGGCGTGATCGAAGAGGGGTCGCCGGTCCATCGTGCAGATGGTCAGGAAGTAGGCACCTAGGCTGGCGTAGTCGAAGTCCTTCAGTCGATAGGACCGGCGCTCATGATTGTTGTCCGTGTGTCCCAATGCCAGGCCTTCAAGAGGGCGTTCAGTTGAACGCCCCTACGCTGTGTTCGCCGCTTCCCTGATACCAGTGATGGCTGCCGCAATGCCTGCGGGGTTGCCGTATACGGCTGAGCCTGCCACGAGGACTCGGGCTCCGGCTGCTGCAACGCTGCCGGCGGTCGCCGGGCCTATGCCGCCGTCCACCTCTAGTTCGGTCGCCAGGCCTGCATCATCCAGCATTTTGCGGGCCCGCGCGATCTTGTCGACCGACGCCGGAATGAAGGGTTGCCCTCCGAAACCGGGGTTGACCGACATGACCAATAGCAGGTCCAGGTTTGGTAGGACCTCGGTGATTGTAGACAGGGGTGTCGCGGGGTTGAGGGCCACACCTGCTCGCATTCCGGCGTCCTTGATTTGTTGCACGACGCGATGGAGGTGGGTTGCGGCCTCGGCATGCACCGTGAGCGAATCGGCGCCGGCCTCGGCTAGCTCATCGACGTAGCGTTCCGGCTCCTCGACCATCATGTGGATGTCGAGGGTGATGTCGGTCCAACGACGTACCGCCTTGACCACCATCGGTCCAAAGGTCAGGGCCGGCACGAAGTGACCGTCCATGATGTCCATGTGGATGTAATCGGCCCCGCCCGCGGCGGCCTCTGCCACCTGCTCACCGAGCCGGCTGAAATCCGCTGAGAGTATCGACGGCGCGATTTTCACGGCTCGGTCAGCCATTGTCTTTCTCCAGGGTCTCTCTCGCCGCGTCGACCGCGCTGGCCACACGACCTGAAGCGGTGCCTCCGGGCACGTCTCGCGCCTCCAGGGACGTCGTCACATCTATGGACAGCACACTCTCGTCGAATAGCGTGCTGTGGCTCCGGTAAGTATCCAGGGACAGCTCGTTGAGCTTCTTGCCCGCATCGGCAGCCTGCTCGGAGAGGGCAGCGACTACGCCGTGGGCCTCCCGGAAGGGCATCCCACGGATGACCAGGTAGTCGGCGATGTCCGTGGCGAGAGAGTTCCCGCCCTCCGCGGCTTCTCTGAGCCGCTCAACGTTTAGCTCCATGGTCGACACCATACCGGCCATCACAGCCAGGGTGGACTGGAGCACGTCGACCGTGTCGAACAGCGCCTCCTTGTCCTCCTGCATGTCGCGGTCATAGGTCATCGGCAGACCCTTCATGACGGTCAGCATGGCGACTAAGTGGCCGAACACCCTGCCCGTCTTGCCGCGAGCCAGCTCCGCAAAATCGGGGTTACGCTTTTGAGGCATCATGCTGCTGCCGGTCGTGTAGTCATCATGGAGCCGAATGAAGCCGAACTCCTCGGAGGACCAGAGCACCAGCTCCTCTGCCAGCCGCGACAGATGCATCATGCATGTGGACGACGTGGACAGGAGATCGAGGACGAAATCGCGGTCCGAAACGGCGTCCATACTATTGGCGCTGATGCTCGCGAAACCAAGCTCCCTAGCCACCATCTCACGGTCTATGGGATATGGCACGCCCGCCAGCGCCCCGGAGCCCAGGGGCATTACGTCGGCCCTGGCTTGGGCCTGCAGCAGGCGCTCCTGGTCCCGGCCCAGCATCTCAAAGTATGCCAGCATGTGGTGGGCGAAGTAGACGGGCTGGGCGCGCTGGACATGGGTGTAGCCCGGCATTATCGTAGTCGTGTGTTCCTCGGCCTTGCCGACGAAGGCCTGTCTCAATTCGTGAACAGCCCCGATCAGACCATTGATCGCCTCTTTGGTGTAGAGGCGCATGTCTGTGGAGACCTGGTCGTTGCGCGAACGGGCTGTGTGGAGCTTGCCGGCGACATCGCCGATCTTGTCGAACAGACGCCGCTCGATGTTCATGTGGATGTCTTCGAGCTCGTCGCGCCACGGGAAGTTTCCCGCCTCGATCTCGTCTTTAACCTGCCCCAGGCCGTTTTCTATCAGATCGGCATCAGCCTGCGGCAAAATCCCCTGTTTAGCCAACATGCGGACGTGGGCCATCGACCCCGCGATATCGTGCTTGTAGAGCCTGCGGTCGTAGTGGAGCGAGACGGTGTAGGCAGAGTGGTCGTTGTGCGACATTACGGGAACCTCGGGGAACTGGTTCGATCTACTGGCGAAGCGTGGATTGACCTGTGCGGCCAACCCGCCGGTCATCTTTTCAAAAAGAAAAAGAAAAATAAGGTGTGAGGGGCACCCTCACGCTCCCGTCAAAGGGGCGATGCCCCTCTACACACCCCTCTTCTCGCTATATGTGTGAGGGGCTACCTGTGATACTCCTGCAAGGGGGGATGTCCCTTTGCACACCCCTGTTTCCGCAGCATTCTAGGGCCGCTTCGGGACCAGGAATCGGCGGCGGAGGGTTACGACCTTGATGCCGTCCTGATTGAACGCTCGGCTCTCCATGTAAACGATGCCGCGGTCGGGACGAGAGCGAGACTCGCGAGTCTCCAGTATCTCGGACTCGCCGTATATCGTATCGCCCTGGAAGACCGGCGCATCGTGGGTGATTTTTTCGTACTCAAGATTGGCGATTGCTTTCCCTGAGGTGTCCCGCACGCTCATGCCGACCAGCAGGCTGATCACGAGGGGCCCGACGACCAGGATCTGCCCGTGCTGGTGTTTGGCCATGTAGGCCTCATCGATGTGCAGCGGGCTGCTGTTCATTGTGATGAGCGAGAACAGATGGTTGTCGGCTTCGGTGACGGTCTTGCCGGGCCAGTGCTTGTAGATGTCGCCGGGCACGAAGTCCTCAAGATATCCGCCGAAGTTTTCCTTGCCGTCGTGGATCATTTAAGTATCACCATGTGTCTTTGCCGTTGCTACTCAGACCTGTCCATATCAGGGACCTGGCGTGAACCGACGTTCTTGGCGGATATCCCCAGGACCTTTAGAAAGCCCTCCGCGTCGGCGTGGTCGTAAGAGCCAAGCGCCTCCATGGAGGAATCGTCGGTGTAGAGAGAATGAGGCATGGCCTCAAGGGTGTCCTCAGCAGACTCGAAGAAGACCGTACCCCTGTAGACACGGACTGAAATCGTGCCGGTGGCCAAACGTGAGATGGGCTCAAGCGCCGCCAGGGCCGACGTCGTCGCCAGATCGTGCCAGTAGCCCTGGTATATTTGCGTGCTGATCGTCCGGGATAGGTCATTCAGCAGGTCCCGTGAACGCCGGTCGAGTACGAACTGGAGCAGGAACTCGTAGCTCGCCCCCAGGAGTTCCATTCCCGGGGCCTCGTAGATGCCACGGGACTTGACCCCCACAAAGCGGTTCTCTATAACATGAGTCCCGATCCCGACGGCATGTTTGCCGGCGGCGGCATTCGCTGCCTCGAATATCGCGACCAGGCCCATTTCCTCGCCGTCGAGGGCCACGGGGACACCCTCCTCCCACCGCACAGTGATGGTTTGGGGTTGATCCGGGGCGTCCCAGGGCCAGACACCCATGCCGGGCTCGAGGAAAAAGGGCGGCAGCGTGACGTCCTCGAGATCGCCGGCCTCGTGGGTAAGACCCAGGAAATTCGCGTCGGTCGAGTAGCGCGACTCGCCGGTCGGCTTGATCGGGAGGGACTTGGCCGCGCAGTAGTCGAGCATCTGTTGGCGACCAGGGAACTCTGCGACGAACTCCGGGTCGCGCCACGGGGCATACACGGTCAATTCCGGATCCAACATGTTGGAGGTGAGCTGGAACCTCACCTGGTCGTTGCCCCTGCCGGTGGCCCCGTGAAACAGCACCCCGATGTCTCGATTATGAAGCTCCGCGAGAATAGCACTCACAGTGACAGGCCGGGCTATCCCAGTTGTATTCCAGTAGCCGCCCTCGTACCGAGCCTGGGACTGAAGAACCTTCAGTCCGGCCTGGGCTAGCGGCTCCCGGCCATCCAGCACTACTGCTGAGGCCGCGCCGCAACCCAGCATGCGGTCGACGACAGCGTCCAGATTCTCTTCGTCGGGCTGGCCCAGGTCCACCGTGAAGCCCTCCACAGTGAAGCCTTTGTCAGTGAGCCATCGTGCGATGGTGCAGCTATCCAGACCGCCGGATACAGCACCGCCCACGACCGTTACGCCACTCTCCTGAAGTTCGCGCCAGTTCACTGGGCAGCCGCCTTCGCAGCCTCGACCAGGCCAGCCTCGAGGCGTTCAAGGGCTGTGTCGACCTCGGCCCTGGTAAGAGTCAGAGGTGGCATGAGCCTTATGGCGGTGGGCCTTGGTGCGTTGAGGAGTAGTCCGGCCTTGTTGCAGGCGGCCAGCACCTCCGCTGACATCTCAGAGCTGAACTCGACGGCGATTAGGAGACCAATGCCGCGTACGTCCGTGATGAAGTCGTGAGAGTCCCACAGCCTCTTCAGGCCGGCCATGAGGTACTCGCCAACGTCGCGGGCATTTGCGGAGATGTCGTTGTCGATGATAAACCTTGTGGAAGCGTTCGCGGCAGCGCAAGTCAGGGCGTTGCCGCCAAAGGTCGAACCGTGCTCGCCCTTTGGCTCGAACACCGCCGCATGGTCCTTCGCCATGAACGCACCGATGGGAACGCCGCCGCCTAGACCCTTGGCAAGGGTCATGACATCGGGCTCGACGTCGAAAGCCTGGTAGCCGAAGAGGGTGCCCAGGCGACCAAGCCCAGTCTGGACCTCGTCGAAAATCAGAAGCAGGCCCTTTTCGTCGCACCACTCCCGGACCTCACGCAAATAGTCGGGCGCGGGCACGTTGACCCCACCCTCGCCCTGTACCGGCTCCAGCATGATGGCCACCGTCCGGTCGGTGGTGGCGGCCTTGATCGCGTCGATATTGTCGTACTCGACGTGAACGAAGCCGGT
>CAJWER010000019.1 GCA_913030785.1 uncultured Chloroflexota bacterium
CATAATGAAGCCAAATACCCACGCCATCATGAAGGCAGGACCGGCCGCGAACAGCCACCCTTCATTTGCATGCTTCGCTGGACCATGAAGCTTCAGGTTGACGAGAAATGCCCCAAACCCTATCGCCAGGAGCCATGCGGACAGAGCGGTGACCCCCAGGGCGAGGCCGATGATGAATCCTGTTGCTACCCAGGCGAATGGTGAGTCGAGTACGCGAGATAGTTCCATTGCCCCAAAGGATACAACGCGGGCCAAGGCAACGCAATCAACGGAGGGGTCACCCGGTAGTAAGATCGTCCAGTGTTACGTCCTCATCGCCAGCGCCGCTTCCAACAACGCCGACTCGTGACCGTCCAGCTTAAGATCGCTGACCTCTTGAAAAGGCACGAATCGGAACGAGACCTCGTACCCATCATCCACCATCAAGTCGGGTCTGAATCCAGCGAACGAGGCGGCCCATATCGGCCAAGTGAAGTCAGGGTATAGGTACGGGTAGTCATCAGGCTTGTGTGATGTATGCCTCAACTGCATGAAACCGATCCGGTCCATGATGGCAAGCTTTACCCACACCTCCTCAAACACCTCTCGCCATAGGGCTTCGTCGTGTGTTTCGCCCTCCTCGACACGTACGCCCGGAAGGATATGGTCTCCGTCCAGGTTGGTCATTGTCAGCACGGAGTCCTCACGAAGTACAACCGCGCGAACCGACGAAACCCACTCGCCAGGGGAAACCTCGGCAATTGGAAGCACGAGGTGCCTGACCACTTCACTAGGCTGCATTTGGTTGACCAGTACTGGAATGATTAGGGCACTGCATATGAGTCGAGCTCGCGAGTCCAGACTGACACACTCAAAGTGTTGTCCCCATGGATCATGTACTCACACCTCGGCGACTCGCCTTCCTCGCTTACGCAGAAAATCGGAGAACTCGAAGCGGTATCGATGCCAGTCAATTCCACAAAGGTCCCGTCGCCATGTTGAGAATATGCCGATGTCAGCGCGACGGTCATGGTGCCGGGTCCTGTGTGGTCGATGTCCAGGGTGACTTCACTTTGCAATGGCAACCGGCACTTACTGTTCTTCTCTTCTCCGTGGACATTGTCGACACGACGAGCGGCCAGAACCCTGGTCAGGTGAGCTCGGTCCTGTTCAGTTAGATAGAACGGCAGCCTTCCATTCAATTCATTAATAGAGGCTTCAAGCCTGGCAGCCCCTATGTCAGCTCTGGATACAAAGTGAACTGGAACGGCTGAAAGGATCGTCCCTGCTCGCCGGTAATAACCAGGCTATCGAGCGGCACGGCGGCTGGTATTTCAACGGTGATTTGCTGGGCGTACCTAAACTCCAGGGCACGTGCGGTGCAATTGTTTGGTAGCTGGAGCCCTTGTATCTACCTCCTCGACCGTCGCCAACTTCGATCGCGACCAAGGACGTGTACGGGGACGCCTGGAGAGCAACGGTAACGGTGAACTCCTCGTCGCTGCGGCTAAATCCGGTTACCCTCGGGTAGTTGGCCTGCGGTATCACCGTGGGGTCTATACCGATTACGCCCCCCAGACCGGCCATTCCGCCGCACGCGGCTGCTGCTAGCATCACAATCGAGATCCAAACACCAACTCTTGTGATCACGATTGGCAAGTCCACAACTTATTGGGAACCGGCAGGTCTCCCGCTGCAAAATCGAGGCTTCGCATGTTTCTCCAAATGGGTTGGGATATCAATCGAGTTCACAAGTCTCACTACCGCGGGTACCGTTGTCGCCATCACCCGTTGACGACGGCTTACTCTCCAATATAATTGGCTAGATCGAATCCAATCCACCAAGGAGCCACGCAAGATATGCCCAAACTCGCAGCCAACCTGACGATGATGTTCAATGAGGTCGACTTCCTGGACCGTTTCCGTGCGGCGGCGGAAGCAGGCTTTGCCGGCGTCGAGTACGTGTCTCCGTACGAGTACGATAAGACCGACCTCGTCGAAATGCTGCGTCGCCACCGGCTCACCCAAGTGCTCTTCAACCTTCCCGTGGGAGATTGGGCCGCGGGAGAACGAGGCATCGCCTGCCATCCGGACCGTGTTGAAGAGTTCCGAGCCGGCATCGACACAGCTATCGAGTACGCTGGAGTCCTTGGCTGCCACCAGGTCAACTGCCTTGCAGGTATCTCCCCGACAGACTCTGCCCCAGAGACGCTTCGCGAGACATTCGTCTCCAACCTGAGATTCGCGGCCCAGCGACTCGAGCACGCAGGGGTCCGCCTCCTGATTGAGCCCATCAATCAGCGGGACATCGCGGGTTTCTACCTGCGGAACACCAAACACGCCCTCGACATAATCGCGGAGGCCGCCGTCTCCAATCTGTATGTGCAGTACGACGTCTACCACATGCAGGTGATGGAGGGAGATCTGGTGCCCACCATGCAGGCCAACCTCAACTCGATTTCGCACATTCAAATCGCCGACACGCCAGGCCGCAACGAGCCCGGCACCGGCGAGATCAACTACCCATTCGTCCTGAAAGCCATGGACGAGATGGGTTACCAGGGCTGGGTCGGGTGCGAATACAAGCCGGCCACCACCACCGTGGAAGGCCTTAGCTGGGCCGCCGACTACCTCGTAAAATAGCCAAATAAGACCCCTTCGACAGGTTGGCATCAAGCCCCCGCTCGAAATCCCCATACGCTTCCACGAAAAGTCGCGGACAGCTTAGATAGGCCCCACATGCGCTGTTTCTGACCAGCAGCCGCTCAAGTAAGAGGGCGGGTCACAGACCCGCGGCGACTGGACCGTGGAGAGTATCGGCAGTGGAGATTTGACCTACCAGTACTCGACATCCATCGCCGTCGACCCCGATGGCTCCCCACACATCGCCTGCTACGACCAGGGCGGCAAAGATCTGGCGCTGGCCAGTCGCGGCGACGCTGGATGGGACATCACACATATCGATACCGACGGCGAAACGGGGCTATTTTCCTCGCTAGTCATAGACGCCGACGGGCGCTTCCACGTCAGCTACTTTGAGAAAAATCACCCTCCAAAGGCATAGTCAAGTAGGCGACTAGGGCACATGGCGAGACCGACTGGACCATCCTGGACGTAGGCACTCTCGACAATCTGGCATTCGGGTTCATCGGCGCCCGCAACATTACGTCGATCGCCATAGACGCCGCCGTCAACCCGTGGATTGCCTACTCCGACGAGACGCGAGTCATGCTGGCCATCTGGAGGGGCTCGGAGTGGCAGGTTGAGACCGTCGTCGAGTCGCCTGCGGAAGACCTTGGGCAGTCCGTATCGTTAAAGCTTGACGGCATTCGAGACCCTCACATCGCCTACTCCCGCGTTACAAGCCGCAGCCCGTTGAAGGGTGTCATCACTTACGTCAGAGGGTCGTCGTCACCCTAATAGGGAAGGTTTTGGGTGTTGGTTTCAGGGTGTCGGACTCCGAATCCAGGACCCATAATCTCGGTCCCAGCACCTAAAATCTGTTCCGGTTTTTCGGCGGAGCAATGATATACTGTCGTCACCCCGATACTGCGTAATTCCGCGGAGGAAGAGATGGCGACAGACTTGATGCCGGAGACCGGCACCGTCGGCGAACGTGACGACCTGCTGCACGAGATTCAGAAGCGTGTCTTGTGGCTGTCCATCAACATGGTGGACCACGCCAACCGCATCCGGAAGAGCCCCGGCGGAGTCAAGGTAGGAGGCCATCAGGCCTCGAGCTCCTCCGTCGTCACCATCATGACTTACCTGTACTTCGAGTACATGAGCGCGGGCGACCGAATCTCCGTCAAGCCCCATGCCTCACCGGTGTTCCACGCCATCCAGTACCTGCTCGGCAACCTGGATGCCGAGTATCTGACCACACTCAGGGAGTTCCACGGGCTGCAGGCCTACCCCAGCCGAACCAAGGACCCGGACGGCGTCGACTTCTCGACAGGCCCGGTCGGAATTGGGGCTGTTGCACCCAACTTCGCATGGCTGGCCGAGGAGTACGTGCGCAACCACCTCAACGAGAACAGTGGCGTCGGTCGTCGCTTTATCAGCCTCGTCGGAGACGCCGAACTTGACGAGGGGATAGTCTGGGAAGGCATAGCCGACCCCGCCCTGGAAGGCCTTGAGAATGCCCTGTGGGTCGTCGACCTCAATCGCCAGAGCCTCGACAGGATTATCCCAGGTATCAGGGCAGATGTCTGGAGGCAGATGTTCGACGCCAACGGCTGGAACGTGATCGACGCCAAATATGGGAAGAAACTCCAGGCGGCCTATGAGCTGCCTCGGGGAGACCTGCTTCGTGACAGCATCGACGGCATGTCCAATGAGATGTATCAGAGACTGCTCCGGGTTGACGCCGCCGCGCTGCGAGAGTGGTTGCCTCGCACAAGTGAGCACCCCACTGACATGGCCGAATTCATCGGCCAGTGGGACGACAACGAGCTGCAATCCCTCCTGCGGAACCTCGGTGGCCACGACTTCGCCATGCTCCGTGAGGCCTTCGGGAAGGCTGATCAAGCGACTGGCCCCACCGTCATGTTCGCCTATACCCTGAAGGGATGGATGCTGCCGATTGTCGGAGACCCGCAAAACCACTCCGCCAACCTCAGTGAGCAGCAGATGACCGAGGTCCGTGAAACCCTGGGCATTGACGAGACCGAGATTTCAGCCAGGCTCGGGTCCGACACTGCCGCCGGGCGTCTGTGCCTTGACACCGGCTACCGGCTGCAGCTGCAAAAGCGCCAGAACGGTGCTCCCCCCGAGATTGAAATACCCGCCAGCTTCGGTCGAACGTACAGGGGGGATGCCTCCGCTCAGCAGATATTCGGACAGGTCCTTACCGAGATTTCACGCAACCATCCCGAACTCCGCGAGAGGCTGGTCACAACGAGCCCGGACGTTGCAAGCTCCACGAATTTGGGAGGCTGGATCAACCGCGTCGGCATTTATGGAAAATCCGCGCAGGAAGATGTCCCGGAGGAGAGCGAGGGCCGATCACTCCAGTGGGTCGAGTCCGATCAGGGTCAGCACATCGAGCTGGGCATCTCAGAAAACAACCTGTTCACATGCCTAGGTCAACTCGGACTCACCTTCGAGATGACAGGCGAACTGCTCTTCCCGATCGGCACGGTCTACGACCCATTCGTTCGCCGCGGCCTCGACGCGTTCATGGTCAGCGTCTATTCGGGCGCGCGATACATCGTCGTCGGCACCCCTTCTGGTGTCACGCTCGGCCCCGAGGGTGGCTCACACCAGTCGGTAATCACACCCTCCATCGGCATCGGGATGCCCGACCTGGCCTACTACGAGCCCTGCTTCGGCCAGGAGCTTGAGTGGATACTCCTGTCGGCGCTGGACAAGATCCGAACAAGGGTCGAGTCGACATATCTGCGTCTGACCACGAAGCCAGCCGACCAGTCCTTGTTCACTGCGCCATCCGATCCGGCCGACCTCGAGCGACTACGGCAACAAGTTATCGCCGGGGCATACAGGCTGGTCGATCGCAGTGGTGAGGACGGCTACGTTACCGGCGAGAATGTGGTAAACGTGTTCGCCTGCGGCGCGATGGTTCCTGGGGCGATAGACGCCAGCAACCAGCTCCTTGAAGAGGGTGTATTTGCGAACATAATCAACGTCACCGGGCCGGGGCCCCTGTACAGCAGCTTCCAGGACTCGGTCCACCAGTCCATGAAGACCGGGCACCGGGACAAGCCATTCCTGGACGGCGTGCTCTCGTCTGAAGAGCGCCACGTTCCCATCGTGACCGTACTCGACGGCCATCCTCAGACGTTGGCATGGCTGGGAGCGGCACTTGCGGCGCCCACCTTCCCGCTCGGTGTGACACGGTACGGCCAGTCGGGTACGCCCGAGGACCTGTACCGTGAATACGAGATCGACTCCACCAGCGTTATGGCGGCCAGCTTCGACGCCCTCGGGGTGTAGGAGGACTGCTGACCTGGTCACGCTATCAGGCGACCCCTCCCCAGCAGAAAAAGAGAAATATTGATGTTGTCTGTGAGGGACACCCTCACACTCCCGGTATAGGGGCTATCGCCCCTCTGCACTCCCCATCTCCTCGATTAAGAAAGGAATAACCCTTGTGAGTGGCGCCCTGTGATACCCCCGGCATAGGGACTGCCGCTCCTCTGCGCACCCCTTATTCCCATATCAAGAAAGGGACGAAGTGCAAGTCAGGGACGCCTTAGGAAGAGGTCCCTCTCTTGCTGAGCCCATCGAGCCACCGACCAGCGGCTCCACCGACCCATGCGCATCCACGTGCCCAACTATCATGCCTCGCCCCTTTGCAATGATCGCCTCCTGGGCTACACTGCCAGCGGGGCAGCATGGAACCCTCACCTCGCTCCTCTCCCTCGGGATGGAGAGGAAGGGGAATTTCAGCGGAGTGAACTGCAAAATGGCTAGCGTGGACGTTCTCGGCGGCATCATGAACTGGCGAAACATCGGGCCTTTCCGGGGTGGGCGTGTCGTGGCAGTAGCCGGGCACCCGACGGACTCGAATGTCTTCTACTTCGGTGCGTGCGCCGGGGGCGTCTGGAAGTCCACCGATGGCGGTACATACTGGGAAAACGTCTCGGACGGCGACTTCACCACCGCCTCTGTGGGCGCCATCGCGGTAGCCAAATCCGACCCCAACGTTGTTTACGCCGGCACCGGCGAAGCGTGCATCCGGGTCGACGTGACCCATGGCGACGGCGTGTACCGCTCCAACGACGGCGGTGCGACGTGGAAGAACCTTGGGCTCAAGGACACACGCCACATCTCTCGCGTCAGGGTCCATCCCTCAAATCCCGATATTGTGTACGTCGCCGCGCTGGGACACGCCTTCGGGGCCAACGAGGAGCGAGGGGTCTTCCGTAGTAAAAACGGCGGCGCGAACTGGGAGCGCGTGCTCTACAAGAGCGATGTGGCAGGGGCCGCCGATCTCGTCATAGACCCAACAAATCCCCGACGACTCTATGCTACCCTGTGGCAGGGCAAACGTTCCTTCTGGGACATGAATAGCGGCGGTCCCGACTCCGGGGTCTACAGGTCAGTCGACGGCGGCGACACCTGGACCGAGATATCAGACAATTCTGGACTGCCCGACGGACTGAAAGGGCGCATGGGCGTGGCAGCCTCCGCTGCAAAGTCCGGGCGCATCTGGGTGCTGATCGAAGCCGAACACGGCGGCCTGTTCCGCTCCGACGACGGCGGCGAAACCTTCGAGAAGGTCAACGACACAGAAGACGTACGATCGAGGCCCTGGTACTACACCCACGTCTTCGCCGACCCCACAGACGCCGAAACAGTGTGGGTGCTGGCGATGCAGTCCCTCAAGTCCACCAACGGCGGGCGCACATTCGAAAAGATCACGACGCCCCACGGCGACAACCACGACCTGTGGATCGACCCTCGCAATCCCCTCAGAATGATCAATGGCAACGACGGCGGCGCATGCGTCACCTACAACGGCGCCGAGACCTGGTCCAGTATCTACAACCAGCCCACGTCCGAGATCTACCACGTCGCCACCGACGACCAGTTCCCCTACAGGGTATACGGCACGCAGCAGGACAACTCCGCGGTGTCCGTACCAACTCGGTCCTTCAAGGGAGCTTTGCTGTGGGAGGACACATACACGGTTGGCCTGTCAGAGTCGGGCAAGATCGCGGTCAAGCCCGGCGACTCCAATATCGTCTACTCCTCATATCCGGGAGGGACGCTGCAACGCTACGACCACGTGACCGGACAGGTTCGGGTCATCATGCCCTGGCCCGAGTACAACCAGAACACCGCCCCCGCCTATTTCAAGTATCGCTTCGCATGGGAGTTCCCCATAGTAATCTCACCCCACGACCCCGACACCCTCTACATCGGCGGCAATATCGTCTTCCGGTCTCGGGACGAGGGGACGTCATGGGATCCGGTAAGCCCGGACCTGACGCGCGACGACCGGTCAAAACAGCAACTCTCGGGCCCCATAACATCGGAGGGTCCCTGGGCTGAGATGTACTGCACCGTCTACGCCTTCGCCGAGTCGCCCCACGAGCAGGGCGTGCTGTGGGCGGGCAGCGATGACGGCCTGGTCCACCTGTCGCGGGATGGTGGCGTATCCTGGGCGAACGTGACGCCACCGGGATTGCCGGAGTGGACGCTGGTGTCGTGCATCGAGCCTTCACCCCACGATCCGGCGGCCACGTACGTGGCCGCCACGCGGTACAAGCTGGACGATAACCGGCCCTTCATTTTCAAGACCCAGGACTACGGCGACACGTGGATCCAGATCACCACTGGCATCCCCGACGACGACTTCACCCGCGTCGTGCGAGAGGACCCGGAGAGACCCGACCTGCTCTACGCGGGGACGGAGACCGGCGTGTACGTGTCCCTCGACGGGGGCGAGACGTGGGACGCACTGCGAGCCAACCTGCCCATAGTACCCATCTACGACCTGCAGGTGAAGGATGGTGATCTAATTGCGGGCACCCACGGACGCTCGTTCTGGATCCTCGACGACCTGTCCCCGCTGCGTGAACTGACCAAGGACGCCATCTCCGCCCCAGCCCACCTGGTCAAGCCCAGGCGTTACACGAGGCTACTCCGGCAGGCCGGCTCGATCATGGACGATACCATAGGAAAGCAGTACATGTCCGACGTGCTTGGTCCGCCGATGACGTACCGCCAGGTGGAGACGCCCGGGGGCGGCAGAGAACGAATCTACCTGAACGCAGGTGCTAACCCGCCGGACGCCGTTTCCGTGTCTTATCACCTCGCGGATGAGCCGGAGGTGGAAGTAGCGATAACCCTCCGCTCACCATCTGGCGCAGCCATCAAGACCTACTCCACCGAATTGCAGGGCGACGACCGGCTCAATGCACACCAGGGCATGAACCGATTCCAGTGGGATACCCGGTATCCGCAGGGCAATGAGCTAGGGGACAAGGCAGGCGCTGTCTCTCCATTCGGAGCGAAGAATACGGGCCCGTTGGCGCCTCCCGGTACCTACACCGTCGAGCTTTCAACCGGGGGCAATACTCTCAAGGCGTCCTTCGAGATCGCCGCCGACCCCAGGTCGAATGTCAGCCAGGCGGATCTTGACGCACAGTTTGCACTGCAAATCGCGATCCGCGACCGATATACAGAAACCCATGACCAGGTGGTCCGAATCCGCAGCCTGCGCGACCAGGCCCAGCAGTGGGCAGCACGAGCGAAGGGCCACGCCGCGGAGGCTACCCTCGCGGACGCCGCGGCGGTAATCGGAGCGAAGTTGGGCGAGGTGGAGAACGAGTACGTGCCGTTCAGGTCCGCGGGCACGCAGCCACGAGGAATTCCACTGGGTCTCTACGCGAAACTCAAGGAGCTGATGGGCGTCGTCGCCAGCGCAGATTGGGCTCCGACCAAGCCATCCCATGACGTGTTCGAGTCGCTGAACGAACGTCTCGACACTCAGGCCAACGAGTTGCAGCGCATCGTGGACGAGGACGTTGCAGCATTCGCGGAGCTAATCGCGGAGCACGAAATCCCTGAGATATCGACGTAAAGGCGTCATCAGGTGGTAGAACACGCTTCGCGAGACATTGTGTTTTTGAGAGGTGAGTAATGGTCACTGCCGATGGATACAAGCTCGACTAAGCTCGCCCGCGAAACAGCATGGTAACAACTAGAGCCATGAGTAGGCGGTCTCGGTCGCGCTGCTCATGGCTCTTGGTCCCCTGAGGATCGATGGCCATGAGCCCATTTGGTTTGTGGCCATTTTGTTTGTGGAACGAGACCGAACGTGGAATACGGATTTGAAGATGTACTGATCACAACCGATAGGCTGGAACTGAGGCCATTTTGCCTCGAAGACGTAGACGACTACTTCGAATACACGAGTGACGCCGAGATGAGCGTCTACACCGTGGCGCCAAGCCCATTCACTCGTCGGAGGTCAGAGGAGGACGTAGTGGGGTCGATCCTGAACCTCGGCAAGAGCACGCCAAACTTCGCCGTCTTGCAAGACACAAGGGTGATTGGGGACGTTTGGCTCGACATCAATCAAGGGAGTCGAGCGGGCGAGATCGGTTTCAGCGTCGCCAAGATACACTGGGGCGAATGGCTTGCTTCGGAGGCTGCTGTGGCTGTTGTCGAGTGGAATTTTACGAGTGGGCGCCTTGCGAAGATTTCGGCCAGGAGCGACCCCCGCAATAGGCGCGCAACAAGAGTCCTAGAGAAGCTGGCGATGACTCAGGAGGGCGTGCTGCGAATCCACGACATAAGGAACTGAGACAGGGTCGATTATGCCGTATACGCCCTGCTCCAACACGAGTGGACCGATGAGGATTAGGCTCGGCTAAGCCTGCCTGAAGAGCGCAACGGAAGGTGAAGGGGCTGGCAATGTTGCTGGTCCCTTCACCTTCCTCGCTCGGCGAGCCTTGCATAAAGAAGTGTCGCGTCGGGATTTACCCTTTGACGAGCTCAAGGCGAACGGCAAATATGGATCTGGGCTCGTAGTGAGCCCGTCGAACCACGGACCCCGATCGCGGCCTTTGTGCCAAGCACCGTCGGAGTGAACAGGACCAGACAGCGCCGTGGGATAATCATTTTGCCGACTAAACATGCAATGCGTGCAACAAAAGCCTAAATTGACATGCCTGCATAGCGCCAGATACAATGGAATTAGCGGCACCATAGCCGATTACCGTGGAATGGAGGGTGGCCGATGGCCGAGACGGCGACTTTGACACAGGATACCGTGCTAGAGGCACTGAAGGACGTATACGACCCAGAGATTCCGGTCAACGTCGTTGACCTCGGGCTCGTCTATGACTGTAGTGTCGACGACGGAGATGTATTCGTCAAAATGACCCTCACCTTCGCCGGTTGCGGCATGGGCCCTTACATCGCGCAGCAGGCCGAGTGGCGGATTGCGGAGATGGACGGCGTCGAAGATGTCGAGGTAGAGATGGTGTATGAGCCGCCCTGGTCCCCGGACATGATTACCGAGGACGGCAAGTCCCAGTTAGGACTGGATTAGCTTTCGATTGGGGCCTGCGGTCCCCAACCATCTTTGATTACCTGCCCACTCGCTTTGATAAGCGACCGAAAACACCCGGCTTACTGGTCAGCCAGTGCAGCCGGACCTACGGAGCCTGATCTTTGACCCAACCTCAGCCCGCCCATCCTCAGGCCGCACAGGCCCGCGCCAGAATCCAGCAGATGAAGCGCTCCTTCGAGGAAAAGCGCGCCATCACAGACAGCCTTGCAGGGGTCAAACGGACCATCGGCGTCTACAGTGGTAAGGGCGGGGTAGGCAAGACGACCGTCGCCGTCAACTTGGCAGTCACGTTGGCACAGGAAGGTGCGAGGGTGGGCATCCTGGATGTCGACATCGACTGTCCCAACGTGGTCCGAGCGATGAAGGTCTCGGAGCCTCCGACAGTCAACGAAGACAAGAAGATGTACCCGCCGGAGCGTTTCGGTGTCCGAATAATGTCGATGGGCTTCTTCCAGAAGGACGAAAAGGAAGCCATCATCTGGCGCGGTCCGATGGTCCACAACGCCATTAACCAGCTTCTTCAGTCCACCGATTGGGGTGAGCTCGATTACCTCATTGTTGACCTGCCCCCGGGCACATCGGACTCACCGCTTACGGTCATGCAAACCCTGTCCCTCGACGGCTTCGTGGTCGTTACGACACCCCAAGAACTGTCCAAGGTGGACGCCCTGCGCTCCATCAACATGATAAAGACGCTGAAGGTGAACGTACTGGGGATCGTCGAGAATTTCTCCGGTGAAATGTTCGGCAGTGGCGCAGGCGAGGAGCTGGCGTCGGAGCTAGACCTTCCGTTTCTGGGACGGCTGGAACTGCGACCCGACTACCGAGACACGTCACGCCCAACGGTCCTGACCAGCAAGACGGTCCTTGGAGAATACCAGCAAATAGTGGAGCAAGCCAAGGCAGTACTGGAGACCTTGGCCACCGGGGTGGCATAGGGCCGGACCGGGTGGTTCGACAGGCTCACCATGAGCGGACGGGGCAGCTCACCGTTCACGCAAACACACTGATTTACCGCTCAGCCTGAGCCTGTCGAAGGCCCTTACCCCCACCTGCAGCGCTTCTAACCCTCGCCCACCGCCTGGTAGACCTCGTCGAGCCAGACTACCAATTCTGCCGTGGCGTCGTTTCCGGGCACCCCGTTGCCGAGTTGCGTCTCCCAGAATCCTTCATCCGTCTGCGTTTCGATAAGGTTGTCCCCGACCCTGATCGCCATGTCGCGGTATTGCTGCTCACCGGTCAGCGTGTGCATTATCGACGCCGCCCATCCCAATTTGCCCGCACGCAACAGACTGAAGTGGTAGTCGCCGACGTGATCGGCGAACCGCATGTACTCCCTGGCCAGTGAGAGCCACTCTGGCTCGCCCGTCGCCTTGTAGAGTCGCGTGAGAAACCCCGCTGCTATTCCCGGATGGAAGAATGATTGGTCGCGTGACTCGTCGCGGGTGAGTACGTACCTGAAATCGTCTCCGTCCAACACCTCTGTGATCAGGCCTGTCGAACGGCTGTATACCGTGTACATCTCCTCAGGATAGTTGGGCTGGGCTTGCATCATCCTTCTCATCCATTCGCCCACACCCTCGGCCACGTCCAGCATGCCCGTGTAGATGGCGCACCAGCCGGCGCCGGCCACCACCCACAGATCCTGCTTCGTGTCCATCTCCCGCTCGGTTGGACTGGAGTAGAAACCGCCGCTCTCGGGGTCCCAGAAGTCCATGATGAACTCCATGCCCCGCTGCGACAGATCGAACTGGCCCATGCGCTGGGCGGCCTTGATGACCCAGGCGTTGTGGTAGATGTAGTAGTAGCTGTCCATCTCGTTGGCAGGCCGCGGACCGAAGTCGCCGTCCGGGGCAAGCCCATGTTCCCTGATCCAGCTCAGCAGACGACTGGCGGCAGCGGACTCACCCGCGACCAGGAGCGCGGCAGGAACCTTGTAATATTCCGTTACGCCCAGCGCCGGGTCGCCGAAGCTGCCGTCCTCGTGAATATGCTGCATGAGGTAGCGAACACCCTTGTCCCTGGCCTCTTTGAATCTACTCATGATCCCCTCCCTGTCACTGGATGCCGCAGAATTTATCACACTATTCAGTGCTGACCCTTCGGGTAACGAGTCGCACCTACCGAAGATCACCCTCACCTCAATCCTCTCCCTCGAAGGGAGAGGAAGCCCCGGCCCTGCCTAGTAGTCGATATGCTTGAGGTTGGAGAGGGACGCCTCGAGGTCACCCGTCTCAATGCGGCCTATCAGATCCACGATTGACCTGTTGACGGGCGTTCGAACGCCGACCTCGAGGGCTCTTCGGACGACGTAGCCGTTGAGGTGCGCGGCCTCGGTTTTGCGTCCCTTCACAATGTCCTGCGCCAAGGACGGACGACCACTACCGATAGTCTTACCGGACTCGATCATCTGCTGCTCGACCTCTTCACGGGCGCCCCCATCGGTTGCCGCCGCTAGGAACAGATCCGCTGAGACACCATTGATGGGCTCGACGCTCACGCCCAGTCCACCGGCGACGGTCAGAAGCTCAGCCGCGATAGCTATGGAAACGCCACGGATCTCGGAGTTTTCGCGCAGCTCGGCTGAACGTAGCCCGGTGATGGCGGCAAGGGCATTGCTCATGCAATTGATGGCCAGCTTGGACCAGCGGTCTCCCCACAGATTATTCGTGATTCTCGTCACACCTGCGTCGCCCATCACTTCAGCCATCGCCTCCAAGCGAGGGCTGGTCACGCCGGAGGGCTCACCCAGAGCGAAGGCAGGGCGGTCCGAGGCGCTGGTGCGCTCAGGCCTGCCCGGCTCATACATCGCGGCACCGAGCGTGACGACACAGCCCGTAACCCGTGGCCAGCCTACTACGCTAGCGATGGCGTCCTCGTTGATTGAGTTCTGCGCCGACATGATGTAGCCACCGGAAGCGAGGTATGGCTCAATGAACTTGGCGGCCCACAAGGTGTCGTAGGACTTCACCGACAGTACGACGACATCGAACGATGGCCGGGCAGCGGCGACTTCGCCGAGATGCAGGGCGTCGGCCTGAGCCGTGAAGGGCCCCTGGTCAAATGTCGTCACGGTTATGCCGTTGGCCTTGATGTGCTCGACATTGGCCGGCCACTGGTCAATGAGCGTCACGTCGTGATTCGCTCTGGCCAGGTAGCCGCCGATTATTCCGCCAATTGCGCCGACACCGAGTACGCCGATCTTCATGTTCGTGTCCACTCCTTCAAAGCGATTTTTCGATTCTACTCCACCACGTGTGTACCCGCGATCAGGTCGTGGATGCACCTCTGGTCATCACGAAAAATGAACAGTATGTCGACAAACGCGTAGAGAGGTATTATGCCGAGCAGGGCATTGACCCATGCTCGCATGACTACATTTGTACCAAAGCCAGCATTTTCTCCAGTCTCGACACTGACTATGCGGATATCTACAATTTTCTTGCCGATGGTCTGCCCGTCCCTGGATAGTAGAGCGATCTGGACAATCGGTATCCCAACACCCGCCACCAACAGCGACAGAAAGCCCAGCAGAGTACTGGCAGCGAAGACGATGGCCACGACGATGCCTGCGCCAACCCACACCACAATATCGATCAACTTCGCGCCCAGACGAGATGGCCTCGTCGCGAGCGTATACCCGGGATTCACGGTAGTCGATGTGTTCGCTATCGGCTGACCACAGTTGGCGCAGAACAACGCCCCGTCATCGTTAGGGACTCCGCAATTCGAACAGAACACCGTTAATCCTTCCTTCTCATCCCACGTAGCCTGCTAACCGTCAGTTCTCCAGGTGAGGACCACTCTACCACGGGTCCTCCATGGGTGATTGCGCTTCTACTAGAACAGCCAAAGGCTGTCTCTCGCCCCTGCCTCGACTCGGGCCCGATCCAGTGGCAAGTAGTGCAGATCGGCCACGAGCCAGCTGGAGAGCTGATCGCAGTAGTTTGGGCTGCCAGGGTGTCCGGATTGCCCTGCCGCATCCACGGCCCAAAGACCATTCGGATCGGCCAGGTCGGCGTTTAGCCTGTAGTTGGCACCCATGCCTGCAAGGTAGTTCGGGTCGAAGCCGGTGTTGCAGACGGTGATGCCCGATCCGCCAACGGGGTCACCGCCGCGATCCAACGTCGCGAAGATTTCGCCACGGCCCGAAAGGGTGTGATCCAGAGCAACTTTGTGCATGTTCCCCCACTGCCAACTCAACATATTGGGACCCAGCCGCTTCGTCAGCGCATCGAGGGTCGTGGTCATCGCCCTGTCGGCCGCCTCGGCACGATCGCCGTTTGCAAACCAGCCGTGCTGGTCTATCGACAAGAGTTCAGTCGACAGGCCACTGGTGGCGCTGGCCAGGAGCCCAACGGCATCACCGGCGAACCGCGCGCCCGCAACCTCACGTACCCATGCGTCAAAAAACAGCTCGAAAATGGAGGCGCCGACACTATCCGGCTCCATTCGGCGGTCCCAGGCGGCCAGGATCACAAGAGCCTCGACAGTTCGTGGGTCGTCGGAGTCATGAAGTAGTTTCAGCAATCCCGGCACGCCATCGACGGCCCGCAGCGACAACGTGTCGAGCTGCATACGAGAAAGGTCTTCGCGGGTGTGGGCCGTGCCTGCCTCGATCATGTTGCGAACACGTTTTGCCCGATACCCGCTGCTCCATACCCCGGAAAGTGGGTACGGAAAATCCTCTGGCGCGGTGCGATTGTTGGCGGAGCGTACCCAGCCCTCAGCCGGGTCCGATATGGACGGCATAGCGTCGTAGGGAATGGACTCGCGCCACTGGTGGGTCGGGTCCCACCCAGGCCTATAGCCGCGTCCCCAATTTTCCTTGATGGGAAGGCGGCCAATCGATTGGTAGCCGATGTGGCCGTCAACATCCGCGAAACCAATGCTCAGCGTCGGCACCACCCAACCCCGCATCGCCTCTCGGAACTCGTCGGCGCTGCTGGAAACTGCCATATCCAGCATGCCAGTGATCTCGTCACAAGGCTCCTGCCCCATCCACCGGAACGCTACCGGACCGGTATCCCTCGCCTGGTCGGGCAGCAGTTCGTCGACGATTGGACCGTTACGCGACTGGCGTACCGTTTTCACGACCGTGTCCGCTCCCCGGACGACAATCTGTTCCTCTATCTCCGTCCACTTGTCCCACTTACCGTCATATTGGAAACATCCGGGATGGGCAGGGTCCTCGCGCTCCTGGTACAGGTCTCGCTGGGCGCAGATATTGTTCGTCAGACCCCAGGCGACCCGCTCATTGCGTCCGAACATCAGACCTGGAACACCGGCATAACCTGAGCCCACCGCGTTGAAGTCACCGCCCGATAGGTGCGCCTCGTACCAGCAAGACACGCTCGCAAAGGCAATGTGTGGATCGGAGGCGACAATCGGCTTGCCGGACGCCGACAACTTGCCACCGATGACCCAGTTGTTGCTCCCGAGGCCCTCGTCGGGATCGCTCACCACCACTCCCACGGGATCTGCTCCGTTGCGGCGAGGTTCATACGAGCCCGGCGGAAGGATGCTTTCATCCTCGGCCTCTCCAGTCAGGAAAGCGCTGTAAAGCGGGCCGTCTCCCAGCGAGCGCAGGGCCATCTCGGGATAGATTATTACTGGCAGGCGGCCCGTCAGGTACCAGCGGAACTCGGCCCAGATGGCGATGGAATCGACAGGCGCCCACGGCTCGGGTCGATAGTCCAGCAGGTCAAATTCTATGGGGAGGTGGTCCGATGCCTCGCCCATCGCTGCGTTGATCCCGCGAGAGAACGCCTGGAGACGACGAGATGTCTCGTCCGGCAACCGCTGGACCTCCTCGGCCGCGATGCGGTTGATTCCCACAGTACGAGCGACGATGTCGAGCTCCAGGCCGTCCGGGCCGAGAATCTCCGAGAGCCGGCCGTGGGCCTTGCGCCGAAGGTAGTCTAGCTGCCACAGGCGGTCCTGGCCCATGGCGAACCCGTAGCCGAAGAACAGGTCGTCGTCGGAGTCGGCGAACAAGTGAGGGATGCCCCACTTATCTCTGAGTATCTCGACACTTGCCGCGCCCTCGACTCGCCGAGTACCGGCCATGTCCGGCACACGTGCCGAGAGCTGCCCGTTCCACCATTCTTCGAACTCGCCTGTGGACATTCCTGTAAAGGCGCGCACCGATTCGATTGACTCACCGCTACCAAGCCTATGAAGAGCTTCAGCGTCATTTGCGCTCATACTGTCTCCTTATCGTGTAAGACCTTCCCCAAGAATGATGAGGGAAAAATTTCCAGTTGTGCGAGAGAGACCCTCATAAGGGGCGAACTCCTTGCAGCGTGATCATGCCCTTCCGTCATCGACGGCAGTCGAACCCTGTCCCAGACTAGCACCGGACACTGCGCCGCCCTGAGACAGTGTTGCTACAGCCAGCGCAAACATGGCAGCGACAATAAGGAAGCCGGGGCCATAGCTGTCCGCGATGTCGAAGGAACTGCCTGCCAGCAACGGGCCGGAAAAGAACGGGATGACGGACGCCGTTGAGATCAGCCCCGAAATAGTGCCGAAGTTGCGCAGCCCAAAGGTCTCCTGAACCAGCAGGGGTACCAGCGCCCCAAAAGCCCCCATGAACAGTCCGAAAGCCGGGGCCGCCAGCCAGGCCATGGGCTCTGTGGGAAATCGCACGATCATCGCTATGAAGACTATCTGCCCGGAGAGGCTCACCATCAGCATTCGTCGGGCCGTGAACCGCTCCGATAGGTAGCCAAAGCTGAGTTTGCCCATCATGCCAAACGCCGCAAGGAGGCTAATGGCAAAAGGCACCGTGGTGCGCGACATACCCTGAGAGATAAGGTGGTCGCTGACCTGGGGCAGCACGGCACTGTAGGTGAACGCGCCAAGGCTCAGGGCCACTGCAATAGTGTAGAAGGACCGACTGTGCAGCGCCTCCCGCACCGTCCAGCCCTCAAGCTCGGGCGGTTTCGCGCCAACGGCTCTCCGCCCATCCGGCCCCGATCCCCGGTCCGGTCTCTCTCTAATCACCAATATGGACAACAGCGCTACCAAGTAGGTGAGCCCAGCCAAGATCAAAAACGCAGCCTCCCAGTTGCCCGAGACCAAGAGGAACCCCGTAATCAGCGGCACAATGAACCCGCCGAAATTGTTGCCCATCGTGGTGATTCCCATAACGCGTCCTCGCGATTTCGCGAACCATATGCCAACTAGCCGTCCCGCCGGGAGTCCTGCCGAGCCAGAGAACGCCAGGTACTGGAGGAAGCTCAGGGCGTACCAGTGCCACAGTTCGGTCATCAGCGGACGCAGCAGGAAACTCGTGCCCATGATTGTGAGGGACACGGCCATCAAAGGCCGGGCGCCAAATCGGTCCATGAACCGGCCAAGCAGTGGCGAGGTGAGGCTGCCTACGGCGGCAAAGGACAGGGATGCGCTGACCGCTGTCCGCTGCCAACCAAATGAGTCTTGGAGCGGGCCTATGAACAGGCCAAACGCGTAGCCTGGGCCTATCGAGAGGGCCGAGGCTAGAAACGTGACGGCGACTATCAGCCAGCCGTGGAATGGGAGTTGCGCGTGCAGAAGGGCGTATGGAGCGCGCATGCGGGATATACTAATGCCAAACAACGGGCGCGTAAAGGGACTAGAGAGGCTGCGACAGCATGAATCGAGACGGCTATCTGAACGAGAGCACACCAAGGCTCCACTACACAGACCGGGGAACCGCCGATGACGCGACCCTCGTGCTATTACACGGACTCCAGGACTGCGCGGCAAACTGGGACGGTGCGGCGGACCGGCTGGAGAACCGCTATCGAGTCGTCACCCTCGATCTGCGCGGACACGGTGATAGCGGCCGATCGGCAGAGGGGGCGTACTCGCAGGCCGATTTTTCGAACGATATTGGCCGACTACTGAAGGGCCTGGACTTGGGACCCGCTGTGCTCGTGGGACACTCCTTCGGCGGTAGAGCGGCAACGGCATACGCGGCAGCGAACCCGAACATGGTAGCCGCTCTGGTCGTGGTGGACAGTGACATCGCTGCCAGCAGCGATGGGGAGCCTGAGCACGCCTACGCGGTTGGCTGGCGCTCGCTCGAAGAGGTGACCGACTACCTCGGCACCCTACAGCCGTACGCCACAACTGAGGCCATAGAGAACCAAGCAGCGCACCTCACGACCAAGCTGCCGGGGGACAAGTGGGTGCTCAAGGCGGACCCGGTGGTCCTCGAAGCGCATGTTCGGGAAGACCTGCAACCGGAGTGGTCCGGACTCAACTGCCCTGCCCTGATCCTGCGTGGACGCGCCAGTACGGTGCTGGCCCACGAGGCCGCGGTTGCACTCAAAGAAGCGCTTTCGGGAGCGCGCATCGCGGAGCTGGAAGGGGCGGGCCACTGGCCGCACCAGGAAGTCCCCGGCGCCTTCGACGCTACCCTACGCTGGTTCCTGAACAACTCGTTGTGAGCAGGCTAAAGCATCTGATGCTCGCGTCCCAAAAAGCCTGGCCGTTGCTCCTGTTGTTGCTATTGGCAGGATGCTCGGCCGGTGGGAACTCGACCGGAATCTCGGCTGGCCGCGTTACTTATGAGGCCAATTGCGCAAAATGCCACGGCGATACCACCACAGGTGAGGGGGGCCTGCCCGACACTCCGGTGCACGGACCGGAAGGCCATACCTGGCACCACGCGGACGGTCAACTCATGGAGATCATCCTGGGCACTCTCAATATTCCGGGCAGGACTATGCCGTCATTTGAGGGCATTTTGACTGAAGCCGAGGTGATAGGTATCCTCGACTACATGAAGACCGGATGGTATCAGGACCAGGTCGAACTGCAGCGCGAGGTCAGCGCGAACTGGGAAGATCTATACCCTGAAAAATAACAGGCCCCCGCTCAAAAAATAGGCGCTCTGCCGTGCCCTGAAGAAGTTGGCGTTTGTCAGGGGCACCGAGAAAATCTGCTTGGTCGCGAATCAGGGCCAGAGACGCCGCGAAGTCCTGCTCCGGATCAGCGTCGTAATTGCCAGGCCGCAGCGCGGGGCTGTCGGATTCCCACATGCATCTTTCGGGGCCGTATGCGTCGATAACCCGCTCCACAAGTGGCAGTACGTCGAGGTATGGCCTTACCTTCGACCCCAAATGCTGGAACGGCCCGATCTTGATGTAGACATTAGGGTGGCGGGACAACTCGCACAACGCACGGATGTCATCTTCCGGAAATCGACCATCGATGCCTATGCGGCACAGGTGATCGATTATCACCGGAGTATCCGGATACAGCGTGCACATCCGGTCAATTTCTGGGAGATCGCTCGGCTCTGCTAGGAAACTCAGCACCAGGTTCTGGGCGGCCCCTGTCTCGAACATCTCGGCGTAACCGTGGTAGTCCATCCATTGGGATCCATCCCCAATGGGCCGCCTGTGCCAGCTCCGGCCACGTAGCCGGAAGGCATAGATCCCCCCCTTCGACAGCGCAATCATCGTATCCCCGGGACTCCCCACGTCAATATCTGTGACGGCGGGGACGATGCCCGTGCCGACGAAGCGGTCAGGGGCCGCGGGCGAACCCGACGGCAGCTCCTCAATCCCCGCCGCAGGCAGGACGATGCGTCGCATCCAGTCCTCGAGCCCCTCGAAGGGTCGGCTCTGGGCCGTCAGTTCCGCAAGGAGCTTGGCCTCGCTTGCAGTGATGCGCGAGTTCTGCCCGCGCAGCTGCAGGTTCTCAAACAGCGCGCGCAAGACGAGCTCGGGCGCCGTGTTGACGTTCACGGGTCGGCGGGCCAGCACGCGCACCTCCGTCTCCCATGCCAGGTAATCACGGTCCAGGACCTGGTTGAAGAGAATGCGGCCGTTGCTACTGCGCGACTGCACGTAGCGCAGCTCCCCCCCCTGCTTGTCACCGATCCAAATCGTCGCGCCCTCGTTGAGGTAGCGTGCATCATCCACGGCAATGGAAAGGGTCAATCCACCTTCGATGGGAGTGATCAGACGCACGGATTTTTGCCAGGCGCTGCCCGCGCAGACTCCAGCATGCACGCTGCCCACCTCACCCAGTGCGTTGTAGGCGCCGTCCCCGACGCCCCCCACCATGGCGAAGCTGTCGGACTCTCGCAGCTGCTCGATGGTGTCGAACTCGCGCAGGCGACCATCGGGACCCGAGATGCGCCAGATCACGGGGGCAAACGAACGCTGATCCATGACGTGCGCCCCCACTGGGTGGTCGGAGGGCGGACGTGGGCCGTCGGTCATCCAATCGCCGTCATCATTCTGGTGAGTATT
>CAJWER010000020.1 GCA_913030785.1 uncultured Chloroflexota bacterium
GCTACCTTGGCCAGAACCAGCAGTAGGGCTACCTTGGCCAGAACCAGCAGTAGGGCTACCTTGGCCAGAACCAGCAGTAGGGTTACCTTGGCCAGAACCAGCAGTAGGGCTACCTTGGCCAGAACCAGATGGGGAAACAGGTCCGTCTTTTAAAGGTAGGGCTTTTTTTGGGTCGTCTTTTTGTTTAGAGGGTTCCTCTGCGAAAACAGGTCCAATCAAACCCAAAGTCATCGCTAGTACACCTAACAGTACCCATATACAAATTATCCTTATATTCATGCGTAAAATAGACCCCTACTTTCAGCAGGTTACTCGCATATGAATCCTGAAACCAGACGGTCGAATCTTATCTGTAGTACTGTAGCATCAGAGCCTGTCACTACTAGTGCAAGAGTAATTCCGAGCTCTTGGCATGACCACGCGGCTATCAATCCACCCCCGGCGTTTTCCCCAGAAGCATTCGTTGCTACAAAGCCACCGAATTTCCCTGGTTCGTCATCTATTGAGATATCTCCATCACTGACCGGGATAAGAATGTTGGCTGATTGGCTATCCCGAAGAAGTTGGTAGGTATATTCGAGTACTGTCTCCAGTGTGTCATCGGTTGTGGGTAGCCAGAAAATAACGATATCGGCCCCATTGTACTCAAACGTCAAAAGGCCTTGTTGCTCGTCGGCAGCATCTTTTCTCATACCTGAAATGGTCAAGTTGGAGGAAGAAAAACTAGCATCCTGATCTAACACGAGTGTGAAACCGAACTCGCCGAATATATTTGGCAATGGTGTTGGCTTAACAATAGGGTCTGATATAGATGTGGGTGTCGCCGTAAACGTGGGGACTGCAGTTGAAGAGGGGACCGGTGAACTGGTTGGAACCGGTGTTACTGTTGTTGTCGGCGTCGGTATTTGAGTAGTTATTGCAGGCACAGTGGCTACTTGAACAATTGCCGCGCGGGTAGCTACCGGTGTAGTAGTCGCCGGAATCGCTTCAGACAATGTCGGTGTGGCTGGAGCCGATTTTCCTTCAGGCGTCGGTGTTTGAGTAATGATTGCAGGCACAGTAGCTACTTGAACAGTTGCCGTCCGGGTAACTACCGGTGTAGCAGTGGCCGGAATCACTTGAGACAAAGTAGGTGTGGGTGGAACCGATGTCGGCGTAGGTGTTGCCCGAGCGGTAGTCTCAAGGGGTGCCTCGGTGATGTCAGTATCACCGCAAGCTGCCATGATCAATGTGAATCCTGCGCTCAGCAGGAATAGTGATGTGTACTTTACCCCACTATAATACCTAATCCCCAATGAGACTCCTCTCCGTTAGGGTCCACGCCCCCCCGTATGAGCGTGCCTCTGGGGGCAGTATAGCCCAGGGGGGATGAGGGATGTTAGCAACCAGCAAAAGTGGGACGGTGTAGAAACCGAGAGATCAGGCACTCGATGGAGGTCTGGTGAACTCCCTGATGGCCCTATCGTAGCGTCTGCGCCTATCGATTACCTAAAACTGCACATTCTTACTCTATTAGAGTGTCTGATCCCAGCTCACGTTACGCACGTCGGCTGGTGTGATATTACCCAGCACCATATGATAGCACCAGCAGTTGTAGTAGATGACAAAGGCTACTAGGGTTGCCTCGAGATTGGATCGTAGTCTCCTCTGCATCCACGCTGCATCGGACCACCCCTAGTAAGAGCGCCTTGTCTTCGGACTATTCTGACGCGCCACTTACAGCAGCAGAGAAACCCTATTACCGGTCTGAGAACTCTGGAGCAACGCGTCGGTGAATTCCATGTACCGGACTCCGTCCTCGAAGGTCGTGTAGGAGACCTCCTCAAGTCCCCGAATGGCGTTGACGAACTCCTCCTCGACCCGCCAGCGGCTCTCCAGCTCCGGGCGGACCTCTATCTCCGCCAGTGCCGAGGCGCCACGCTTGGCACCATAGACCCTCTCGCCGTAGACGTCTAACCTTAGAGTGCCAACGGTGCCTTGCGCCCTACCATCGCCTGCGGCGAAGAACGCCGGAGGAGTGGTCAGTCAGTGGCGAACTCGAGGTCTGCCCAGGCGCCAATGTGGTCTGAGGGCCAGAGGTCCGCATCGTCGGCACTGGGCCGATCGAAGCAGAGACCGCTGTCCACGACGCGGAGATCCCTTGAAACCCAGACGTAGTCTATGCATCTGTCCAGGCGATCCCAGTAGGGGTGAGAAAGCTTGCCACCAGGCTCCCTCAAGGGCGTGAAGGCGGTTGGTTGGGTCTGGCTGGGCCTGAAGGCGCCGGCCATGCGGCTGGCTGACGGCACGTCCATGGTGGCGTTGAAGTCGCCGCACACTACCTGGTGTGAGACATCGTTTCTGGCACTGATCCACTCTAGGAGTTGCTGCACTTGGTAGTGGCGCAGGGTGTCTTCCCCACGCGATCCATAGAGATGGGTTACGTAGATATCAACCTGGTGACCCTCGATTTCGACGCGGGAGACGGCAGCGACGGCGTCCCTGGCTCTGTAGTCCAAGTTGCCAGTCTCCACTACCGGAAAGCGGGTGAGTAGCCCCTCGGCATCGACCTCGGAAGAGGCGCTGGCCCTCGTCTGCTGCACGAGGGCGTAGGGGATCCCGAGACGCTCCCGTGCCGAGCGCTGGAGCCAGCGACCGGTCTGAAGTGGAACGCTTATCTCGTTGAGGGCAAACAGGTCAGGCCTTAGTTCGCCCAGCTGCTGGCAGATTAGCTCCCTGCGCTTCTCCCACTGGTTCAAGTCCTGTTGCAGGTTCAAGGTCGCGACCCGAAATGTCATGGAGTTACGCCTCCTCGTGCCTTGATCTGGGTCGGTGGCGATATTGTAGTGGACGGGCCGGATTCGTTCCTTCCACCGCGATTGGGTCACTTGAGGGCTAGTATAGAATACGAGAGAGTGTGGACGCTATCGCCAAGTCAGTCTTGGTCGGGCGGACGGGCATCGCCACATGAACACGCAAGCACGACGCCGTCGACCTCCTCTTTTTCCGCCCTGTACAAGCCGGCGGAGGTTCCCTACAGGCGGGTGCCAGGAGCAAGGCAGAAGCGGCGAGGTGGCTGCGAGCGACCCACAGAACCATCAGTTAGTAATTGCGAAACTCTTCCTGTCCCCCATTGGCAAATATCAGACGGCCTTGGTAGAGTTTAGGTACACCTGAGAAGTTCTGGAAAAGGCGTCGCCGTGCGTCTCCAACAGCTGCTGATCAGGTACTTCGAGATCAACTACAATGAGTCGCCCTACACAACATAGCGCAATTAAACATCTGATACGCAGAGCCACATTAGGTGTTTCACACTCCGTATTAACAAATCTACTCAATCAAACCTATGAAGAAACGGTTGAGCAGTTACTGGCACCCGAGACACAACCAGACTATGACGAACTTACATTCTTCAGATACCACCCTGCCGCGGATTTTATGTGGCAGCCGAGTCACGCTAAACTTAACTGGTTATACCGAATGACCCATAGCCAGCGATACCTTGAAGAGAAAATGGCACTATTCTGGCATCACGTATTCGCCACCGGTGTTGAAAAAGTGGACAATCCATATGCTCTGCACCAACAGGTCGAGCTATTCCGTACTCATGGAATGAGTAATTACAAAACTCTTCTAATAGAGTTGGCTAAGAATCCCGCCATGCTTTTCTGGCTTGATAACCAGCACAATCATAAAGACGCTCCCAATGAAAACTGGGGGAGAGAATTACTCGAGCTATTTTCATTGGGTATAGGGCATTTTACTGAAAACGACGTGATTGGATGCGCGCGTGCTTTTACCGGATGGGCTATAAATTTTACCGGATGGCATGTTCTAACGCTAGGGAAGGTTCCTTGGGAATTCCAATATCAACCGGAAGATCATGACAATGGAGAGAAGACATTTCTCGGAGTTACGGGCGATCTCAATGGTGAAGACATAATCGATATCATCTTACGACAGCCCGCCTGCGCTACTTTTATCACCCGGCATTTATATAACTTTTTCGTCGAGGATGAACTCGAAGTTCCAAAATGGACTAACGAACCGCCAAGAAATCCCGAAGCAATAGAGTTCCTGTCGAAAGTCTTCGTAGAATCTGGCTACGAAATAAAGCCTGTCCTCAGAGCTCTATTCAATTCTAAGTTCTTTAGAAATATTAGATACAACAAAGTGAAAAGTCCCGTTGAAGTAGTCATAGGTACCCTGAAACTTACAGGGGATCTCAACGGTCCGGATCCGCGATGGGGCGAGATTGATAGAATTCCGCTTAGTATGGGGCAAGATATCTTAGACCCCCCGAGCGTAGAAGGCTGGCACACAGGCAAAGAATGGATTACCAGTGGCGCTTTCATCAATAGGGTCAATTTCGTTGCAGACAAATTTCGTAACCTCGATTTGCCTGGGGTGAAAACTATAGTAGAAAATGTCAAACACAATTCAGATTCTGATATTCCTGAGACAATCGTTGATTGCTGCCTGGAGGAATTAGGGGACTTCGAAGTAGACCCAGAAACGTACAAGGAACTCGTAGATGGAATAAGATTAGATTCCCTCGGCGACGCTACGGACGAACAAATCGTGAATACATTGTCTATAATTGCCGGTACCAAAGAGTATCAATTCTGCTGAGTACTCTGGGAATCTAAAATTGATTTTTGTCTGGTGCAAGACTGTATGAACACGACTGCTCCTGTATTAAGAGCGTGGCATTTCAGTCACTCAATAGGCAGACGAACTCATGAACATAATGAAAGTGAGCTTGGGATGACGGGTGGGTTTTGCTCTCCTATGGATGTAGCGATTTCCACAGAAAACATGATATTTGTCCTCAGTCGAGGTTTCGGATTTTCACTTGAAGGATATGATGGCGACATAGGGAATCGAATAGGTAAAACCACTTTTGATGAGAATCATATCGGTGATTTTGCTAGACATGCAACTACGTGGCCAAACAGCATTGCAATATCTGCTGAAGGAAACATA
This sequence comes from uncultured Chloroflexota bacterium, assembly GCA_913030785.1. Classification (GTDB taxonomy): domain Bacteria; phylum Chloroflexota; class Dehalococcoidia; order Lucifugimonadales; family CAJWER01; genus CAJWER01. Next base: position 4,966 of record CAJWER010000020.1, read on the forward strand.
TTCTGTTCTGACGAATACGAGAATGCGATATATGTCTTTAACCCAGATAGGACATATCCCTTCCCAGAAGCTGATCCAAACGGAGAAAGCATCTTACGGTGGGGGACATCTGGAAGTAGAGATGGAGAATTTATTGGACCTACAGGACTCGCTTTCAACAAAGAAAACAATCTGTACGTAGTTGACAGCAACAACAATAGAATCCAACTTTTTACAGATACGGGCAAATTCATTAACACATGGGGTCGGGGAGGAAATAGCTACGGAGAGTTTCAGAATCCTTGGGGGATAACAGTCGATTCCAGCGGGGATATATACGTAGCAGACTGGGGTAATAACAGAGTTCAGAAATTTGACACTGAAGGTACCCACTTATTAACGTTTGGTGAAAGGGTCGATCCGGCCGCCAAATTGAATCATCCAGCCCACGTTGCTGTGGATAGTGATGGAGATGTTTACGTCACAGATTGGGGAAATGGCCGTGTCCAAATTTATGACCCAGATGGAGAATTAATCGCCTCTCTGTATGGTGATGCATCGGATTATTCCAAGGCTGGTCTGTTTGTGCTGGAAAGATCTGCTTTAGCAGGTCCTGTTGCATTGGACACAATTCGAAAACACCCAGACATAATGATGGACTTCAAGAGCTTTGGCCGTCCAACCGGTATCACCGTAAACAAGAATAACCAAATTGTAATTGCTGATGCGAGAAGCAGATTGCAAATCTACAACAAATATACTCCCGAGCCTCCTGGATGAGCACAATCCGAACTTACGTTCGTTTGGGAGAGGGCGTAGAACGCGCGAAGCAGAGCCATCGACTGTGGCACTTCCTCCCGGAAGAGGTGCCGGAGGAGGTCGCAAGCGCGCTTCTGGGGTTCTGGTCGCGCTAGGGTAAATATCTCTGATTCCAGCTTCGTCTGACCGATCGAGCCCTTTCACCCGCTGGCGCGCGACGTTGGCTTCGATCTCGCTTAGCCCGTCAGCAGTGGTCGAGTTCCCAAACCGGGAAATAGTAGGGAAAGACCTGCTCCAAGAGCACCTTGGCCGACCCTTCCAGAGGGATAGGCGGCAGGCCCGGATAAGAGCCGAATATCAGCTGAGTCAGCTGCCGCCGGGACAGTCGCACTTGAATTGGAAGTGGGTGCGTAGAGATCGAAACGTTTCCGCTGCCGAAACGCAAGCTCACCGTCTCACCCGAATCCGTGCAGACCAGGCAAACCTCTCCTTCCAGGCCAGCAGACCTGCTGCGGAGATGGCCTTGGATGCTTTCGAAAAGCCTCTCGAGGCTGTTGATCCGATGCATCTGAAAGCCGACCCCTGCAGCCTCTTCGACCGGTCTGGCTGACGCGGGCTTCGCTGTCTCCAACACTCTTGTGAGGCCTGTCGGTGTTAGCGGAACTACCACCTGCGTCCCGTTCTCAAACAACCCTTCGTCGAGTACGTACCGGACGAGGGACTCAATGGCGTCGCGGTCTCCGCCAGCCTCAATGAGGCCGGGCTTGTTCATGCTATGACCGTAAACCAGGTAAGCCGCCACACGGCCTCCTTCGACCGCCAGCAGCGTACCCACCATCGGCAGGGAGAAAAGCGCGTCGTGTTGCGAAGACGACCGCTCGACACGGTTGGACTCCGCATCATGGAGCCTTCTAACTGCTTCAACGTGCCGGTGTTCGCTCCGATCGTAGGAGATTATTTCGAATGATCCCGCGCTGAACAGATGGGCCTCGTCGTTTCGGATGCGGTAAACCCAGCCTTGAGACGAGACCGCCTCCCACCCCGAATTTTGGTAGAACGGAAACGTCGCCTCCGCGGTCCAGAGGACGGAAACGGGCCATCCATTCTGGTCCATGATCCGGACACAGTCCAGGAGACAACGGGTTGCGAGGCCGCGCCTCCGATAATCGGGATGGGTCAGGGTCGCGCTGATGAGAGCGATGGGCAGTCGGTCTTGGCTCACAACTACTTCTCGCGCCAGCACCGGCACATGAGCCACAACCTTGCCGTCCAGCTTTATGACCCGACGGTTGTGGAGCATCGCCGGGTCATAAAGCAGTGGATAGTCCGTTCGAACGTTCTGCCCGGTTCCCTCGCGGAAAAGCGCGTTGATCAGATCGACTATCTCGATGTCTTCCTCAGGAAGGCACGCCCTAGGTCCGTCCATCTGAACCCCCTCTAATACTGAGGTCTTGCTCGATTTCGGTCTAGCTCCCGCCAGTCGGGGCCGAGAAGAGCAGCCGTTGAAGCACGTAGCTCGGCCTCAGCCATCACGACACCGGAGGCTTGTGTTGAATCCATGGCCGCGCGCGCTCGAAAGCGGCAGACGCTGCCAGTACCGTCTTCTCGTCGCCCCACCTCCCTACGATATGCAGGCCGATTGGCAACCCGTCGGACGAAAACCCTGCAGGTACCGTAGCGGCCGGGTGCCCGACGACGTTGATTGGCAGAGTGAACGCACCGTTCCAGTACTGTTCGGGATACTCCGACTCGCCTCTGATACTGCCGGGGAACTCCTCGTTGAGGAACGCCGGGAAGCACGCCGTCGGTGAAAGCAGCAGGTCGTACTCCTCGAACAGGTCCGTTATTCGTGCCTTCAAGGTCTCTATGCGGCCCAGGGTCCTGGCGTACTCTGCGGCTGTCACCCTCGCACCCAGCTCCAAGAAAAATCTGGCGAAGTCGGTCAGGCGGTCCACGTCGGTCTCCAGATATCGACCTAGAGTGGCATACGCGTCCGCAGCCTGGACCGGCCCGAAAGCGTCATATGGTGGGTCCATCGCCAGGTTGGACTCCTCGACGCTGCAACCCAGATCCTCGAACACTCTCGCCGCACTCGATGTTACCTCCAGAACGTCTGGGTCCACGTCGGCGAACCCGAAGTCGGGGCTCCACGCGATGCGGAGATTTGTGATATCCCCGTCGACCGCGTCTACGAAGTTTGGCGGCGCCTCGCGAATTGAGACTGGGTCTCTGCGGTCGTGGCCGGCCAGGACTTGGAGCAGGGTCGCCGCGTCAAGCACGGTCCGGGTAATAGGCCCGTTCTGGGAGAAGATATACGGCATGCGGAGTCCGTCCTCGCCAGTGTAACCCGACACCCTGCCCTGAGTCGGCTTGATCCCGTAGACTCCGCAGAAGTTGGCGGGTATCCGAATCGACCCACCACCGTCGCTGCCCGTTGCCACCGGACATAGACATGCGGCCACCGCCGCGGCAGCCCCGCCGCTGGACCCCCCTGGCGTACGGTCCGTGTCCCACGGATTTCGACCGGGCTCGCCCAGACGGTTCTCGCATGTACCCACCATGCCGAACTCGGGGACATTGGTCTTCCCCATAACGATTGCGCCTGCTCCCTTAACACGCTCAACCACGGCTGCGTCCCGCTCTGGGACCCGGTCCTTGAACAGCAACGACCCCATGGTGGTCCTGACGCCACCGGTGTTCTGGGTGTCCTTGATAGCAATGGGCAATCCGTGTAGCGGACCAAGTTCGTCGCCCCGGACCACGGCGGCCTCTGCATTCTTAGCCGCCTCGACTGCCGAGTCGCGGGTCAGGAGAATGAACGAATTAAGTCGTGAGTCCAGCGTGTCTATGCGGTTGAAAAACAGCTCGGTAAGCTCTACGGGAGAGATCTGTTTCGTCGCGATGAGCCCCATCAGCTCGGTCGCTGAAGCGTAAGCAAGCCTCTTGTCCAAAGTTTTTGCCCCCCCTCCGGCCTATTCCGTCCTAGGGACGCCGAACGTAAACGCCCGAGCCGGATTGTCCACCAGTATCATGTCGATCGCGCCGCGACTGATGCCCCTTTTCTGCATTCTGGGAACGATGTTCCGCAGGATGTATGGAAGGCCGTGACCGCCGTATCTGAGTGTTCGCTCCTTGTGACAAATATCGTGGGCGATCAGGACCTTGTCGCCAAACCCCTCGTTGATTGCCCATGCGAGGTAGTCCATCTTCGTGGCGTCGTTGGGCATGTCGGTTCTGGGCTCCGGTGTGTAAAGGGAGACCTCCCGGCCAAACTGGTCCCAAGCGAGGTAACACCCGCTCTCGAATGCTCGTCTTATTAGGTCGTGGTCGAACATCGTCCGTTCGATATGCGAGATGGTCATCCGGCCGAGCTCCCCTCCGGCCTCACGGACGACATCTATGACCTCCAAAGGCGCATGCTGGTCACGCCCGGGGTGTACGAGGAGCGGCGCGCCGGTAATGCGCTGCGCCCTCGCAGATGCCCGCAGGACCTTGCGTTCGTTCTCCGTCATAGGCCAGGAGCACCCAACCTCGCCGATGACACCCGCTTTGATCGATGTGCCATCGACGCCCTCGGTCACGTCTCGGACGATTTCGTCGACTATCTGGTCCTCGCTACGGTCTGACATGTCATCCGGATGCGCATCCGCGACGTAGTATGACGCACCCATTATAACGTTGAGCCCGGTTCCTCTGGAAATCTGCTCCAGCCCTTGGGGGTTTCGGCCGATGCCGAGGCTCGTGACGTCGATCACCGAATGGCCGCCCGACTCGGCATATAGCTTGGCCTCCTCGATGGCGATATCGAGATCATCGAGAATCCCGTTATCGAAGTTAGGCGCGTGATAATGCCGTATATACCCTAGATTCTCCAGAGACAGGGGCGCTTCGTAAAAGGCGATATCTGGTTGGTCGGTCGGCGGGTCCATGAACGAACTCACGTCGACAAGCAGGTGCTCGTGGCAGAGGGTGACGCCGAGGTCTCCTGGGTCGATAGTCCCGAGCACTGTTTGTACCTGGCCGGCGACATAGGAGTCTGTCATATCGAGTGTCCTCCAGAGAGCAGCAATCCAGGGTCATTCACCATTTTAGACAACATTGCGCATTTGACATTGCGTCGCTGCGCGAGGGGAGACCCCCGCGAGCACCTACTACGTGTAGGTGGCCTCGGGTCCGCGGGCCGTAATCTTGCCGCTTGCGACGAGTTCGACCACGTCCTCGAGGTCCCGCAGGTAGGCGTCGACGTACGGCTCGTGGCCCGGCGATTGCATGAAGTGAATAGCCTTGAAGGGGTAGGAGTCTTTGGACACCATCCACCCCCGGTCTTCCATACCGGTAGCCACGGCGTAGATGTCGAGCGTGTTCGATGTATAGGCAAACACTGACATCACGGGCTCGCCCAAGACGACGAGGCCCTCGATAGCGTTGATGCCTTCCTGGAAGCCCCTGATGTAGCGGAGCGTCTGGTCGACGAGCCGCAGATAGCCGTCCTCTCCAAGGTAGTTCACGACGGCCCATGCAGCGGCGATAGCACCACCTGGCCGAGTCCCGGCGATCGTCGGGGTGTCGTAATACCCGCTAGGCCGCAGTGGTGGGCCGAACTCGAAGACCTGGTGGCTGTAGATCTCTGGGTCCCGCGACAGGATCACCGATGCGCCCTTGGCCGTATAGCCGAATTTGTGAAGGTCGGCGGAGATGGTGGTAACCCCTGGGACCCGAAAATCCCACGGAACCACCGCGTTGCCGAGCTTCTCTACGAAGGGCAGGAAGAAGCCCCCTACACAGGCGTCAACGTGGAAGCTGATGTTCCGCTCCATGGCAACCGCCGCCATGTCCGGGATGGGATCGACCATCCCCAGGACCGTGCTCGGCGCCGTACCAACCATTAACACCGTGTTGTTGTTGACGGCTGAGAGGTATGCAGGAACATCGACGACCCCATCTTCAGTCAGCGGAGTGACGATGACCTCTAGTCCGAAGTAGTCTGCAGCTTTCCAAAAAGAAGGATGCGCGGACGCCGGAACGACCACCTCCGGTGCGGTTATGTGGGGCTGCAGCATTCCTGCCCGGTCACGAGCCGACTTGACCGCAAGCAGATTGCTCTCCGTGCCTCCCGATGCGATGTTTCCGACAGCGTTCTCTCCGTGGAGGAGATCGGCCGTCATCTCCACGACCTCCCGCTCGAATCGGGCTATGCTGGGGAAGATCGTTGGATACAAAGCGTTGACGGAGAAGAAATCCATGTAGGCGGCCTGAGCTACCTGCAGCACGTCGTCCCCAGCCGGGTACGAAACCCCACTGGCCAGTCGCTCCTTCCAGGGCTGATCTTTGGTCTTCGCTTCCTGCATCAGGTCATGCAGGTCTGGGCCAGGAATCCCCTGCTTTGGCAACCTCACGATCGAACCCCCTTCTACTGTAGTGGCCAGTATACATCCTCCGCCGTCGCCCACGACTCACGTCAAGCCCCGCGGCGGATCACCTTGCCTGGTCGAGCGCCCGTATGCTCACCGTCCAGAACAACTGGATCTCCTGCAACCAATACGTGAGGTATCCCTTCTGGGAACTGGTGAGGGTTGTCGTAAGTCGCGCGATCCAATGCCGTTTCCGGGTCGAACACAACCAGGTCGGCCATGTTCCCCACCGCAACGGTGCCACGATCTCGGAAGCTCATCCTCCGCGCGGGGAAGCCAGTCATCTTGAAGATGGCCTCCTCCAACGTCAGCACCGCGGGCTGCTCCCGGACATAGCGGCCAAGAATGCGAGGGTACGTGCCATAGAAACGGGGATGGGGACGATCGTTCGCATAGATTCCAATCGGCGACATGGCTGTGCCGTCCGAGCCGATCATCGCCTGCGAGTGCGCCATGAAGAAGCGTATGTCGCCTTCGTCGCGGTTGTGGGCCACCACGCCGACCTTGTTGTCCTCCTCGTCTATGAGGGCAAGCATCGTCTCGACACCGCTCATGTTCCGGGCCTCGGCTACATCTGCGATCGACCTGCCGACCAAGTTCTGATTACCGGCGGTACTGACATTGGCCAGTACGAGCTTGTCCCATTCGAACGGCAGGCCCCTGAAATAGCCACCCGATGTCTCCGCAATCGCACGCTGCCGTATCTCTGGATCACGAAGGCGGTCCAGCATCGCAGAGACCCCGCCCTCCTGGAGCCACTCTGGCGTGAGTTGCTGCAGGTGCGTGGCCGCCGCCGCGTACGGGTGCATGTCGTAGGTGACATCCATGCCCTGGGCCCTCGCCCTATCGATGACAGCAACCAGTTCGCCGCCACGACCGTAGACCCGTGGGTCGACGATACCCATATGCGAATGCTGGACCGGCACGCCGGCACGCCGGCCCACCTCCACGCACTCCTCCACAGCTTTGATGTGCCATCCCGCCCACACCCGCGTGTGGGAGGTATAGAACACGCCGTCGTAATGAGCGGTAGCCTGAACGATGGAGACGATCTCGTCCGTCGTGGCGTAGCTGGACGGCGGGAGCGTCAGGCCCGTGGTCACGCTGTATGCTCCCTGCTCGACGGCCTCGGCCGCCAATCGGCGCATCGTGTTGAGTTCATCTGCCGTGGGCGGCCTGTTGTCGGTAACTCCGGCCACCGTGCGCAGTGCGGAATGGCCTACCTGCGGCGCGACGTTCAGGCTGATCCCGTTTGTTTCCAAGCGGATAGCCCAGCCGTCCAGATCCGTCCAGTCCGCCACGACGGAGGAGGGGTGGGAGCCCTCCAGTATCACGTCGCGCTCACCGCTGGCCGGGAACGGCGAGGCGGCGCAGTTGCCGACCACCTCGGTGGTTACGCCCTGATGTACCTTGCTCTCGGCGCCAGGATCGTCGAGCAGCGAGCGGTCCGAGTGGGAGTGCATATCGATGAATCCGGGCGCGATCACGTGCCCGGCGGCTTCGATGACGAGGGCGGCCTCGCCATCCTGAAGCGCGCCGATCGCTTCGATGCGACCGCCAGAGATGCCGATATCGGCCTGATACCGCGGATTGCCGGTGCCGTCGATAACGGTGCCGTTGCGAATCAACGTGTCGAAGGCCATGCGACGGCTCCCCTGACTAGATTGACCCGCCCGCCAAATCCACGGGACGGAACGGGGGCGCCGCCCGTCCTCCAGCCGGAAGCCCGTGTGGCAGGTGAACGTTCATCAGAAATGGACGCTGCTCCCGATCGACCAGTTCGAGTCCGTTGACGATTGCCTCAACCAACCCTTCCTCCTCCCATACGTCGACGCCCTCGACCCCCATCCCTTCCGCCACCTTGACCACGTCGATGTCGTCCAGCGCGACGCCGGAGTACTCGCCAGTCTCCTTCATCACGCCACCAACCAGCTCCATGTAATCGGCGACGACGCCATACGAGCCATTGTTGGGGATGACGTATAGCACGGGAACCTGGTGGTGCGCAGCGGTCCGCAGGCCGTTGTCAGCAAACATGAGCGAACCGTCGCCAACGAGCCCGATGACGTGACGGTCGAGCGCCGCCAGCTTCAAGCCGATCGCGCCCCCTACCCCGTACCCCTCCGACCCGCCGGCTGCTCCGACGTACTCGGTGCCAATCGGCATGGGCTTGTCGGCGACGCTGTCCAGCGGAAGCACGTGCTGTTCAGTCAGCACCAGGCCCCCGCCGGCTCGCTCAATCGCGTCATCGAGCGCTTGGACCAGCATCCAGGGCCGGACACGGGAGGCTTGTGAAGCGATGGACCGAACTTTGGCGGACCTCTTCGCCCGGAGGCTGTCCGCCTGCTCACGCGCCCAGTCGAGGCGGCGGGCGAAACGCTCCGGCCGCTCCTCGCCCTGCACCGCTTCTTGCACCGATCTGATCGTACCGCGCACGTCGGCCAGAATCGCAAGGTCCACCGGAGTCTTGGAGACGTTTTCTACATCCGGTCCGACCGCGAAGACCTGCCCCACCGGCGAGAAGGTACCCAGGTCATCCGGAGCGCCACGGTTAAAGTTTCGGACGCCGAGGTTAACGACAAGATCCGGTGCGAGGACATCCACTGCCTCCTCGGCTCTACCACAGTGCAGGCGGTATCCTACGGGTACACTCCTGGTGTCCCCGGCTATCGAAGCTCCGAAATGCTCGGCGAGCCAGATCAACTCCTCCCGTGCGCCGCTCTTCCAAGCGCCGTCGCCCACATTGATCAACGGGCGCTCCGCCTCATCGAGGGCCCGAACGAGCTCGTCTACGTCGCTGCTCAAGGGCCGACCTGCGGTTATCCTAGGGATCGGGCCCTCGATTATGTCGGCTGTTACCTGAGGCGCCCACAGCACCCGTTCGTAAACGGCAACATGCACGGGACCGACTGGGTCGGTCATTGCGACGCGGAGGGCACGAGCAATCGCGTGCGGAAGCCCCTCAGGCTCGACCACAGTCCAGCTGGCCTTGGTGAAAGGGGTCGAAATGGTCGTGGGGCCGGAGTTGTGGCTTAGGTTGAGCCCGACCCTGTCCCCGTAGCTACCTGTGTCGTTGGCAAACGTGATGACGACTACGGGCAGTCCGCCGTACCAGAGATTGATCATCTGACCCAGCCCCTGCGCCAGCCCGGCGCCGAGGTGGACGATCGCGACCGCCGGTTCAAGGTTGGCCTGGGTGTAACCACCCGCCATCGCGATGACACTCGTCTCGTGCAGTGCCACGATCCCGTGGACTCGAGGATCAGCGTGCAGTGCGTCGAAGAACAGGGCCTCCAGCGACCCAGGGTTGTTGAATACGAATCTGACCCCGGAAGCAGCGAGCTGCTCGACCATGATCTGAGAGGGCGCTGCGGTGACACGTCTGGCGTGCATGGGCAAGTCCTCTCCTAGTTATCGTCTGACGCTCGATTCAGGCGGCGCCGAAATCCGGATCAGGATAGATGGTCGGCGCCGTCGGTCAGCCACTCAATGTTGAACTGGGCGATCCTGATGCTCTCGTGGGCATCGGACGAGTCTTGCTCGTAGAGACAAGCGATGGTCATGTCTGACGCGATGGCGAGGTCAGAGTAGGCGGCAGGGCCGTGGCACAGCACCTTGGAGATCGGCCAAGTCCTGCACTCATCGTAGCTAACGCGAAGGGTGAGAGTATCTCTCGCCGCGGAGTTGGCGATATTGGCGAAAATCACGCGGCCCCTATCGTGACTCTCGTCGTTTGTATGGCGCACGATGCTCCCCTGACAGTGGGGATCGGGCAGATCGTCCACGGAGGCCATCTGGGACCATGTCAGACCTCCATCGGTGCTTCTGGCGGCGACACGTTTGTACAGCGACATATCTGCCGTTCTCGCGTTGAAGTAGAGATCACCGGGGTCTGTCTCGACGACCTGAGACTCTATTGAGCCTCTCCCCATGGATCCTCCGGGCCTCCAATGCTCACCGTGATCATCACTGTAGATAACGTGGGAGTGGCGATAGATCCAGTCGGAGCAAGTGCCTTCGGTGTGGTCGCCCGGGATAACGAGCCTACCGCTTTGTAGCTGAATCCCGTGCCCTGGCCCCAGGTCATACCTAGTCCAACCGGAAAGCTTCACATCTTCCGTTATGTTCTCCGGCTGCGACCAACTCGCGCCGCTGTCTTCGCTCTTCATCACGTAGACTTCGTAGGTGTGCTTGCAGAAGGCCAGCCAGATCGTATTGGTATCCCTGTCGACAACCACGGTCGGGTTGTTCATCGTGTAGTCAGGGTTGCCTGCGAGGAGCTGTAGATCTCCCCAGGTCACGCCGTTGTCGGTGCTCCTCTTGAGCACAAGATAGTTGGCTCGATAGTCCTCTCGCCCGTCCCTGCGTCCCTCGCAAAAGGCCAAGATGGTTCCATCGGGAGCCACGGCCAGCGCCGGTAGCCTGAAGGTGTGGTACCCCTCTGTTCCCGAGGTGAAGACCTCTGTCTCTCTGAACCAGGGGATTTGCTCTGCCATAAGAAGCCCCTTTCATGCACTGTTCCGCTCCAGCAGGGCGGGTACTCCTCTGGCCGTCGACATTCGCCGGTCCTGGAGCTTCAAGCCTCCATTGAGGCGATCTGGTCTAAAGGTAGCTGGCCCAGGCCCTGTCTATCTGCTCCTTCCGGTCCTCGCCCCAAGTGGGCGAGCGGTCGGCCTCGGTAATATACGGTTCGAAGCGTTTTACGAACTCATCGAGCGTCTCTTGCGGCGTCCGGTCCGACGTATCTATGGCGAACTTGTTCTGGATCAACGACCACTCGTACTCTTCCTCGAAGCGTGTCAACACATGCTCAGTGTCTTCGTCGCGGAGGATCTGGTGCTCGTGGGGATTGTCTCGCATCCTCCGCCTAATCACCTCTGGCCTTGCCTTCAGCAGGACAACCGCCGCATCGGGGGCTAGTCTCATCAGCTCCTTCTCCACCGCCCGCGCCATTTCAGTTCGCTGGCCCGTGCCGCTTCTGAAGGCCGCTCCGCTGTCCTCGCCTCCGTAGCCGTAGTACAGGGGGGCGTATACCGCCTCCTCTATGTGGAACCCGATGAAGTTTTGGTCTGGGCCAACAAAAAAGTCCCGCGACATATGGTGGGCGATCATGAAGCGCTGGAACATCTCCTTGAGCTGCGCCGGGGCGGCCATCAGATGCTCCTTGGATTCTGGGCTCAGCTCCTCGTTTGGCATGGCGAAGTGGTCGTGGAATCCCCGGCCCTCGCCAGCTGTGCGGTTGGTCCACGACACGATCCCCTGAGACAGGGTCGTCTTACCCGCATACTCGCACCCGATTATGGTCAGTTTCATTCTCTAGTCTCCTCGTAGTTCATCCACTCTGGGACTCCTCCGACTCCGGTTAGTCCGTTACCTCGTCCACAAAGACCTCGCGGCGCTCTTTCCCCGACCGGATGACGGCGAGGGAGAAGCGCAGCACCTCTCGGCCCTCCGTTCCGGTGAGGTCGGACTGTCTGCCCTCTAGTATGGCGTCGGCGAAGTCGCGACCGGCCCTAGCGAAACTTGTAGCGTAGTCCGCGTCGAGGTCCGTGAAGCTTGTGATCTCGCCTTCGCGGTACATCTCCAGCGCGGGCCTGTCCAGTCTCTTTCCGATGAAATGGTTGACCGAGAGCATACCGCTGCTCCCCGTAATTTCCAGCCAGACGTAGATGGGGTAGTACTTCGAGTGAACCACCATGTCGTCAGAGTAGACGCCTTCCCAGGAGCCGTAACGGTCCGCACCGCGATACTTCCAACTCGCCATGATGGGGTTGTCCAGCAGCGACCCCGGTTGCAGTTCGTGGAACGCCTCCACCCTCTCGCGCCCCATGAACGCGAACGCGCTCTCGATGTCGCCGAGGAAGTACCTGGCGATAGACCAGATGTGCTGGCCGTGGTCGAAAACGATGGAGCCTTCGCCCGACTGGGCCGGGTTAGAGCGCCAGCCTTGGGCGCCGGTGGGAATCTCCCAGCCGTGTTTCTCGTTGCCAGTGAGTGACTTGACACGGATGGAGATCGGCTCCCCGATCTCGCCGTCGTCCAAGAGCTGTTTGGCCGTGCTGAACGGCGGGTAGTAACGGTAGTTTTCGGTCACGCGGAAAAGTGTGCCAGACCGCTCGGCCGCAGCGATCATGGCGTCCGCATCCGCTATGTTCAGGGCCATGGGCTTCTGTACGGAGACGTGTTTGCCGGCGTCGAGAGCGTCGATCGCCATCTGCTTGTGGAGGTGGTGAGGCGTAATTATCTCGACCGCATCGATCTCCGGGTCGTCCAAGAGTCTGCGGTAGTCGTCGTACGTCTTCTCCACCTCCCACTGGCTGGCACGCCGCCTAAGAAGCCCTGGCTCCGTATCGCAGACGGCGTGGAGCCTGGCCACGGGGTTGTTCCTGTACCCCTCGTAATGCATGTCAGCGATGCGGCCCGCGCCAATGAAGCCTACTCTCAGCATGTGGAAATTCGGCCCTCCCCAAACTGTGCCTGACCTTGGGCATTTTACGCCATATTGCGACTCTGTGGAACCGGCTTGGTTTTTCGGTGGCAAAGACTCCTGAAAGGCGGGCGGAGACGAAGATACTGGGCTCCAAAAAGACCACAACTCACTGGCGGTTATCAGTCTACTTGATGCCTTCCGGCACCCCGTACGGCATGTCGTTGCGTTGACCGGGCATCGGCCAGCCCTGACCGCCGATCAGGCCAAACTTGTCCTGCTCGCCGCGCAGCCAAAAGTACATCTCCGCCGTGTCGTATGCGTCTCTGAACTGCTGCCGGTACGTTGGTTGAGGAGAGGAGTAGTCCGCAGTGGCCACATCGAACTCCGGGTTCATGAGCCAGTCTCTGGTAGGGTCCGCTCTGCGCCAGTAGTTGTACTTCAGGTTGTTTCGAAGGCTTGAGACTCGGGACTCCGACCTACGGTGCCAGATACCGTAGTGCGTAATGATGATCGAGCCGGCGGGCGCGACCCCGTAGTACGACCCCCTTACCCTGCCTATCTGCTTCATGGCATCTCGATGTGAGAACAAGAAATGGGAGCCTGGGAGAAGTTCCGTTGGGCCCATCTCGCGGGTGCACTCCTGAGGCAGGTAAAACACCTGGAGGTAGTCCAGCTGCGGCCCGAACTTCGCGCCTCCGTCCACATGCCACTCCTGCGCCGGCTGCGGAGTGTGGACCCGATGATTGGACATCAGTATTGGCAGACCGAAGTCCTTACCCAGCAGCGACCTTATGGCGCCGGAGGCCACAGGGTTCTTGATCACGCCATCGACGAACCAGTCCTCCCTGAGGATCTCCATCGGCTCTATTTCATCATGCTCTTCAACGAACTCGTTGGTCCGACGGTTTGTTTCGTCGTCTACTACCCCTTCGAGTGTGAGGAAGCCGCTCTTGCAGAACGCAATCACACCTTCATCATCAAGGCTGGGAGGGCAATCGTACGTACTTCTCATCAGTGGCCTCCATTCCGCTCGAGTATGAATTCAAAGCCCAGGCTGTACGTTCGACTCTCGTCCATCATCAGTGCGAGCTCGGGAAATTTGACGACACTCCATCCGTCGCGTATGGCCTCCAGTACAGTCTGGTAGGGCCAGTCGGCCGGGTTCTCCGGTCCGTCCGAGATCTCGCCACTCTCCACGATCCTCATCGCCAGCACTTCGGAGATCGGCGAGTTGGCTGCTGCGTGCAGGTAGAGAATATCCTGCATTGCCCGTACCTCGTCGGCAATCTCGGCAATCCGCCTGAGGCCCTTCTCGGTCAGCGTTCCCCGCTTCAGTTCGTCAATGCAAGTTTCTACCTGATTCTTGATGGTCGAGCCCATTGTCGGTCACCTTTCTCGCTGCCAGGCTTCACGCCAGCTTACCCCAGGCTGATTCCTATCAACACCCGTATTGGCGGGCCTCGAACGCCATTCCCCCGGGAGGGTTACTCGCTCTCCTCGTTCGTGTCCCCTCTATCTGCGAAGATGGTCGTCGAACGGATGGTCGCTATGCGAAATGGCTCACGCACGACGGGCCGACGGGCTGTTGCGCCTTGCCTTGCGAGTAACAAGACCTCCTATGCGCGTCCTTTAGGGGACCGGACAATACCTGAAAATGGGCCTCGGTAGGGTACCGAGCGCGGCCGTTGATGGGCAGGATGTCCTGTAGGCATGCGGAGAAGGCTACCACAACGTGCATCTCCGCGCGGAAGACGCGGAAGACAAGGTAATCGCCGGGTTTCGTCACAGGCGCCTCAAACGTCAGCCGGCGGTCTTCCTCGTCTGCCTGGTCAACCCAAGTCGGCCACATCTGCGCAGGACTTTCTCCCACACTACTCAGTAATCCTTCACAATGACGACCACCACGCCATGGATTTCGTGGTTGCATCACTCCTGAAAAGTGTTTCCAGCCTCTCGAACGCGGAGGCTGTCTCAATCATGCTAGAGGCGCACAGCGAGGGGAAGGCAGTGGTCATCACCTGCCATCCAGAGCACGCGGAACTCTACCGCGATCGTATCCGAACCTTTGGCCTCGCGGGCGACGATTGAGAAGGCGTGACGGACTTCCGCCCTATGCGATCCGTGCAAGGTTCCATGGCACAGGCTGTTGTAAGATGGCTGCGTGCGGAACCCCACGCTGAGCAAAAGGTGCTGACGGGCATACCCACTTCGGCCCGGCGCCCGCCAAACTGCCCAAGCGCGCCTCGTTGCGCTAAGCTCCATGGACTCTTAGGAGAGACATTCCTTGACAACCTATCCCCAGGGATCCTTTGGCAGAGAGGATGAAACCGACGACCGGCTGTTCTACGCTGAACCTCGTCTTGTGGTCCACATCGATGACTACGCGCTCGGCGCCATAGCGAGCTACTTCGAAAGAGTTCTGCCTCACGACGGGGTGATCCTCGACTTGATGAGCAGCTGGCGCTCCCACTTGCCTGAAAATCTACCTGTCAAAAAGCTGGTCGGCCTGGGATTGAATGATGTGGAGATGGCTGAGAACCCCCAACTGAACCACGCAGTCGTGCATGACATCAACGCCGATCCGAAGCTTCCCTTTGACGACGGCTCATTCGACGCCGTGATGGTCACCGTCTCAGTCCAGTACATCGTCAGACCCTTGGAAGTATTCGCCGAGGTCAACCGCACGCTGAAGGAGGGTGCCAGCTTTCACGTCGTCTACTCCAATCGCATGTTCTCCACCAAGGCAGTCGCGATCTGGAAAGGGCTGGACGATGCTCGCAGGGCGCACTTGATCGCCTCCTACTTCAACGACACCGGCGGATGGGATTCGCCCCAGGCCCTGGACATCAGTAGCCGCCAGATAACCTACGCAGACCCCGTGTACGTTGTCAGTGCCAGGAAGGCAGCTGGAGCCGATACCCAGGTAGAGCGATAGCGGAGGCTCCACCTAATACTGGTGTCCCAGACTCGTTGATCAGGTTTGGGGAGGAGATGTGAATCGAGACGCCTTACAGGCCATATGGGTTGTATCAACGAAGTACGACGCTACACCTCGTGAGTCCTACCAGCCCGGATTCTCGACCATGAAGGACCTATCGTGCCCCTCCGAGTTCCTGCAGGCACCCTACCTTATGGAAAGCATGGTCAAATGGTTGAGCCGAACGTCAACGCTGTCGAGAAGGCACTGTTACTGTGAGGGGTCAGGCGGCGAGCAATACGCGCGGTTTTTCCGTCTGAGGAGCGATTAGAGTATGATCAAACAGTCGCGGCCCGATCGAATCACCGGAATCAGGCATTTAGTTTGAAAGGTTAGAGACATGACGATTCGGTTGAAGGACCAAGTAGCCATTGTGACGGGTGGTGCGAGTGGGATCGGTAGGGAAACCTGCAAGTTGTTTGTCGATGAGGGGGCTACCGTGATGATTGCTGACCTCGTTTCTGAGGCGGCTGAAGGATTAGCCGCCGAGTTGAGAGCGCAGGGACACAAGGTCGCCGCAATGGCTACTGACGTGACCGATATGGATGCGGCTCAGAATCTCGCTGAAGCTACAGTGTCCAGCTTTGGGCAAATCGACATACTGGCCAACATCGCGGGCGGCTCGGCAGGTCCGGTGATCAAGACGAAATACAGCCCTTTCGCCGAGTCGAGCAAGGAGCGCTGGGATGAAATGGTCGCTCTTAATCTATACGGCACTTTGAACTGCGCGAGGGCGGTGGTTAACCA
>CAJWER010000021.1 GCA_913030785.1 uncultured Chloroflexota bacterium
TCTTGAATTAGAATCTTTAGATCGCCAAAAGAATAAAACAACCCAACAAATGTTGCTGAGGGGCGGCGGATGGACACAAATCAGAAACTTCTATAAGTTTCCAATAATCCTTACAAAATCACTCCTATTTCTGCAAGACGTAATACTTACAGATGAGACACCGAAAAAAAAATAAGAATTAACAATTGACTAAACTGACATAAAGCGGAACCTTCCCTCTTCGCGATTACGTCTCCGCACCAGACGGCGCTTTCGCGTGGGAGGAGGTATCCCGTGACGACCTCGTCGGTGGAGCAACGCTGCGACGCTTGGAGCTCGTATCCCAGGTATGGCAGAGTGCAGAGTGGCGCCATCGGGTCGACGTAGTCGTCCCGCAGCACATCGAAAGCAACCCCACACAGGTGTTACTGGTCGTAGCCGGTGACGCGGGTAACGATGGGTTCCTGACCTATGCTGGATTGATCGCGAGCAGGATAGGTGCGCCGGCGGCCGTCCTCTACGACGTACCCAACCAGCCTCTGTTGGGTGGTCTCAGAGAGGACGCGCTGATAGCAGAGTCGTTCGCCCGCTACCTCGAAGACGGGGACGAGAAGATACCCGTGTTGCTCCCGATGGTGAAGAGCGCCGTTCGGGCCATGGATGCGGTCGAGCAGCTCGTGGAGGTCGATCTTGGCATGCATGTCTCGGGCTTCGTGGTCACCGGAGGCTCGAAGCGAGGATGGACAACGTGGCTCACCGCTGCGGTCGACGACAGGGTCAGTGCCATCGCCCCCCTTGCATACGACAACCTCAACATGTCGGCCCAGATGCAGCACCAGCTAGACACCTGGGGCGCATATAGTAGCCAGGTCTCCGACTACACCAGGCGCGACATACCGCAGCTCCTGCTATCCGGGGAGGATCCCGCGCGGCGATTAGAGGCCATGATCGATCCCTACGCCTACCGTGACGGTATCGTGGTGCCCAAGCTTATCGTAACCGGTACCAACGATGCCTATTGGCCACTGGACGCTGGCGGGCTCTACCTCGATGATCTCGAGGGCGAGACGTTCATAATCAACGTACCAAACGCCGGCCACGGGCTCGAATCGGGTATAGACAGGGTAGTCGGAGGATTACTCGCCCTGTTTCTGCATGCCGATGGGCGTATCGACCTCCCGATACTGGGCTGGGAAGTCCGTGAGGGGGATGGGGATGCGCTGGTCAGCCTCACCTCGGATCTCGAACCGGTTGCCGTTAGGGCGTGGACCGCAACATCGATGACCGGAGACTTCAGAGGGTCCAACTGGGCGGCAGTTGATATGGCTTTCGACGATGAGGCCTTCGCTCACAGGTTGTCGGTGCCCGGCGATCGACGTCTGGCGATTTTCGGGGAGGCCGAGTACGCGCTCGACGGCGGCGGCACCTTCTTTCTCTCGACACGAATCAGCATGTTAGGCGGAATCGAAGGGCCGGACTAGCGCCAGCTTGTCGGGCCTCGAAGGGCGGATCACGTATGTACTCTCCACAAGAAACTAGCCTGGCAGGTAGCCTGCCTTGTGAAACACCTCGGCTAGCCTTGCTATGCCCTCGTGTATCTCCTCGGGCGTGTTATACCCGTAACACAGTCGTGCGTAGTTCTTGCCGGACACGCCGTCCGGGGCGAAGTTGACGCCGGGCTGGTAGCCGACATCGGCGTCGAGCGCCAATGCGTGGGTTGCGGTTAGATCCGCATCCTCCCTCAGTTTGACCCAGACGTAGAGAGCGCCGTCCGGCCGATCCCACGAGGCGGCGGAACCGAAATTTTCTCCGAGGGCGGCGAGCATCGCGTCACGCTTAGCCCTTAGAATGTCGTTGATGTCGGCGATGTGGTCTTGCAGTCCGGATGTCGCGTACCGGTGGACCGCCAGTGCGGTGAACTGGTTTACGCCACCACCACTCTTTATCGGCCTCACAACGTCCATTACCGCCGCCGGCGCCGTAAGATAGCCGATTCGCATCCCCGGCGCTATGATTTTCGAGAACGAGCCCACGTACATCACAAGCCCGGCCTTGTCCAGCGAATGAATCGACGGGACGGGGTCGCCGTCGTACCTGAGGTCGACGTAGCAGTCGTCCTCCAGGATTGGTACCGAGTGCTTGCGCGCCAGTCTGATCATCGCCTCGCGTCGCTCCAGGGTCATCGTCCAGCCCTGAGGGTTCTGGAACGTAGGGATGGTATAGATCATCTTGACCGCTTTTCCCTCGGCTTTTGCTGCCACTATCGCGCTCTCCAGCGCGTCGGGCAGCATGCCCTCCCCGTCGCACTGCACACCGCGGATATCGGCCCGGAACCTTCGCAGGATTCCCAGGGTGCCGCTATATACGAAGTCCTCTGTAAGTACCACCTCCCCAGGGTTCACAAGCGCATCGATGAGCATGTGGAGGGGCTGGCTGGACCCGTCGGCGAGCACGATTTCATCTGGCGAGACGCCAATTTCCCGCTCCCGGCGCAGCTTTTCTGCGACGTACTCACGAAGAGGCGGATATCCCTCCGGGTGCGGGTAGACAGCCAATTCCCGGCCCTCTTCCCGGAGCGCTTGTTGGAGTCCGTCGGCAAGGTCTTTCAGTGGCAGTGATGCAGGATCAGGGTAGGCGACGGCGAAGTCGTACTTGCCGCGTCTGGCCGCGCCACTACCGGTACGGGCCTCCGGGGCGCGGTCCGAGAACAGACCCTGGAAATTGAACTCGTCGTGCTCTGCCATTGGGATGTGCTCCTCGCTTGTGACGTCCAATCGTGATGGACCTGGTGGCCCGCTTATTCGACCGCTATCCGGAGGCGCTTGTTGATGCGCCCCTTGCTCTCGTGGCTTGTGACCTTGATTGTGCCGACCTCTCTGGTATTGGCTACGTGGGTACCGCCATCGGCCTGAAGGTCGAGTCCCTCGATGTCCACGATCCGGATCTCGCTAATCCCCTCTGGCAGCAAGCTTATTTTGGTTCGGATCAGATCTGGGATTGCGAACGCCTCGTCTCTTGGCAGCGTGCGTATCTTCACGTCGCGAGCTGCTTGAACCTCCAGATTGATCAGATCCTCGATCTTCTCGGCGAAGTCGGCTGTCATCTCTTCTAGCTCGAAGTCCATTCGGGCGGTGAGCGGCTTCATGTCGCTGCCGGTGACGTGGGCGCCGAAATCTCGCCACACAACGCCGCATAGGATGTGGAGAGCCGTGTGCGTGCGCATGAGCTGATAGTGCCGGTCCCAGTCGATCTCGCAGTGTACCCCGGTACCTGCCTCGGGAGGCTCACTGTCCAGCTCGTGGACGAGCTTGCCTCCAGCGCGCGATATCTTTCGGACTTGCCACTCCTTGTCGCCAGAGCGCAGCACACCGGTGTCGGATGGCTGTCCGCCGCCGCCCGTATAGAATGGCGTGCGGTCCAGCACGACGCCGGTCTCTGTCGCCTCGACTACCGTGGCTTCGGCCTCTCTGGCATAGGCATCGATGATGGCAAGTAGCTCGGTCATGCTTGCGCTCCTGGTCTGACTGGTACTAGTTTGTAATTTTTGTCTGGAGGGTCCCATTTCTCCATATGATACACGTGGGTCTTAGCCGTTCTCTAGGGTAGAGCGGCGGTCACGGTAACCTCTACGAGGTAGTCCTCGTGGAGCAGGCCGTCGATGATCAAGAAGGTGTTCGGCGGGAATTGCTCTCCTGGGAATATTTCCGCGAATACAACGGCCCTGGCGTCCAGGTATGGCTGCACCGACTCCCTGCCGACCACGTATGTGTTGATGGATACGACGTCCTCGAAGGATGCGCCGCTGTCGGCGAGTATCGCGCCGATGTTCTTGTAGGCCTGGCGTACCTGTGCGCCGACATCCCCCTCGCCCACCAGTCTGCCAGCTTCGTCGACGGATACTTGGCCTGCCAGAAACAGGAGCTTCGACGCCGTAACCTCGGCTACGTGCGAGTACTTGCCAAGCGGCGGATAGACTCCCGAAGGGTTGGAAAGCTCGCGATGCGGCTGTGTCATGGCACTCCTCCGACGGCTGGTTGGTCTACGTGAGGGTCAAAAAATCTAGTCGCGGCGCACTATGCGTTGAAGGACGAATTCGGTAACTACCAGGTCGTCCAGAACGTCGTTGCCGGCTGCGCCCCGTTGGGCGGGCCAGGCAGGTAGATATTGCGCCCTGAGTCCACAGCCATGCCGTGAGGGAAGTGAATCTGGCCTTCCGCTTTCCAGGGCAGATGTTCGCCCAGCTTGGACTTGACGTTGCCATCCGTATCGAAAATCGTGACCCTGGGCCCGAGCCGGAGCCCCCCAAAGTTCCCGATCTCAAACTCCTCTGTGAGAAGCCCTGAGAAGTCTTCGGCGATGTAGACAAGCTGATCGCCCGTCTGGTCGATTTATGGCAGCGGTGGTCGCTCAGTCCGCCTGGGACTCCAAAAGGCGCTTGAACCCGTCGCGGACCTCGTCCGTGATCGCGGCGTCGCGGGAGGGGAGCCTGGAGTAGCCGGTCGGCAGCCCTGCCGCTTCTAGACCAGGCCTGACGAAGACGCCCTCGCCCGCGGTGGCGGCGGCGACCTTCCCGATCAGATCAGCATACGGGACCATGAACTCGTCGTAGAGCTTCTGGGCCTCCTGGTAGCGCTGAGCCTCCATGAGGTCCCACACCTTCCATGCGTGGTGCGGGTAGTAGTTGGGCACGTGGCTGATGAACGCCGAGCACCCCAGGATGTGTCCGAAGATCGGGATGGGGCCATTGTCGATTACCGCCGCCCTGGACCTGAACTTCTGCACGCCCTCTATGAAATTCTCGGTGGAGGGCGAGGCCCACTTGACCGCGATGGTGTTGGGCAGGTCCAGCAGGTGCTCGACCACGCTTATGGGCAGGTCGTACTTTGACCCGCTGTACCAGTGGCTGTACGCGGCGAACCCGACCTTGGTGTGGCGCGCCACCTCCTCCACCCAGTCGATCACGTCCTCGGGCCTGCCGTCGTAGTAGTAGGCGCCCGACATCTGGACCGCGTCGATGCCCACCTCTTCGCAGAACTGGGACAGCTCGATTGTTACACGGATGTCCGTGCTCTGGACGCTGGCGATGGTGGGGATCTTGCCCGCGGCGATCTTCGCCACGGCCCCGATCACCTGCTTGCGCTCTGCAGTGTTGAGGGAGGTGAAGTCGCCGCCTGATCCGGCGGTCAGCAGGATCGTGTTGCCCTGGCGTGCCCCCTGGTCCACGAGCCACTGCACGTTGGAGGCCGTCGATTCCAGGTCCAGCGATCCATCCTTGTGGAATATCGTCGCCAGGGGGACGGTGACCCCTCGGAACCAGTTGGTTGCCTGCTCTGTGGTCAGCATGTGCTCTCCTTGTCAGCGTGTTGACGGCGGCAGAGCAAGCCCGATGCCTGCGCTGCCGCCGTATGTGCCTGGTGTGTTGTCGGAGATGACCGCTACCTGGCGGCCGCTACCTCCGCCCTGGATGCCACCGGCCATCCGATGCCCTCCAGGACCTCTCGCAGGCCGTCCATCTCCTCTTCGTTCATCGGCTTGGATGGAGGTCGCGACGAGCCCACCGGCTGGCCCATGAGCGCCATCAGCCCCTTCTTGAGCCTGCCCTGTCCTCCGGACCGGGCGGAAATCTTGTCGTAGAACTCCCGGAGCGGCGTGTCCACCGAGTCCATCAAGGCCCTGGCCTCGTCGTACTTCTTGCTCTCGATCAGGCCCCAGACCTTCAGGTCGTGGGCGGGATAGGACTCGGCGGTGAGGTTGATGTAGCCGCGTCCGCCCAGCTCGTGGCAGCGTATGACGTCGCCGCCGTTGTCGATCACGTTCAGGAAGCCCGAGAACTTCGCCATCTCGTCGTAGTCGACGCCCTCGGGGTTGCTCCACTTCAGCGAGACGATATTGGAGATATCCTCGAACTTGAGGATCGTGTCAACGTCGATGAGACCGCCCGACATCCAGTGCGTGTGGTAGACCATGATGCCGATGTCGATGGCGTTCGAAAGATCGCTGTAGTAGTCGAGCAGGTCATCCTGGCTCGGCAGGTTGAAGATCGGCGGGCAGACCTGGAGCGCGTTGGCGCCCAAGGCCTCGGCGCGTTTGGCGTCCTCGATCGTCCGTTTGGTATCCTTGTAGTGAAGCCCGCAAACGATCGCGGCTTTGTCATCGGCGGCCCGGACCACGGTCCTTAGCAGGGATGGCCACTCCTCGTCACTCAGCATTGGGCCCTCACCCATTGCCGCCGCGACCTTGATCACGGCCTTGCCCTTGACCAGACCTTCAGAGACCCAGCGCTTGGTCAGCTCGGACATCCGGCCGTAATCTACCTCGTAGTCGTCGTCGAAAGGCGTCGGCACCGTTGCGATCGGTCCTACAATTATCCGTTCTAGCTCCGTCCGGTCCATAGTATCTCCTCCTTGAGGCGGTTTAGTTGTCCTCAGCAGCGTGCTGAAGAACACGTTGAATTATGGGGCCCGTTCCTGTCGTCGACAATCAATGATACTTGTGGCGAAGGTTGCTGTCTATCGTTCGCCGCAACGATTTGAAGAGGTGTCGTCGTGCTACAATCTCGCTCGGACAGCGAGGAGGCCCCAGAGCACACGACGAGGGCAAGGAATGTTGCTGGGAAACTATGATTTTGTGATCGTCGGTGGCGGTATCATTGGCCTTGCGACCGCGATGGCCCTGGGTAGAGATAACCCGGGCAAAACGGTTGCCGTATTGGAGAAAGAGTCCCGTATAGCGCAGCACCAAACCGGCCACAACAGTGGTGTAATCCACGCCGGAATCTACTATCCGCCGGGCTCCAAGAAGGCGGATTTCTGTTGGACCGGGTCCACAATGCTGCGCCGGTTCTGCGATGAGCGCGGCATCCGCTATCAGATGTGCGGCAAGCTCATTGTTGCTATCAACGAGTCAGAGTTGCCCCGGTTGCAGGAGTTGCACCGAAGGGGCTCGGCCAATGGCGTACTGGGACTCAAGATGGTTGGCGTCGAGGAGCTGCGGGAGTTGGAGCCCAACGCGGCGGGGGTTGCCGCAGTCCACTCACCAAACACCGGTATCATCGACTATATGGACGTCAGTCGCGCGCTTGCTGGCGAGATTCAAGCGAGTGGTGGCCGGGTTCATACCGGCGTCGAGGTGATGCACATCTCTGAGCGTGACGGTCGTGTCGTAATCGAGACCAGCAAGGGCGAAGCAACTGCTAAGAGCCTCGTCAACTGCGCGGGTCTTCACGCCGACAGCGTTGCACGGGCGATGGGGCTCGACATCGACATCCGAATCGTTCCATTCCGCGGGGAGTATTTTACGCTTGGTCCTGAAAGTGCCGGGCTGATCAACGGTTTGTTGTACCCGGTGCCTGACCCGAAGATGCCGTTTCTGGGTGTCCACTTCACCAAGCGGATATCTGGCGGCGTGGAAGCCGGACCTAACGCAGTCATGGCCCTTGCTAGGGAAGGGTACCGCAAGACCGACCTCGACCTGCGGGACATGCTTGGATCTTTAAGGTTCCCGGGATTCTGGCGGATGGCGCGAGAGCACTGGGCTGTCGGCCTCAAAGAGCAGTACAGATCGTTTGCAAAAGGCGCTTTTCTCCGCTCACTGCAGGCCCTGGTGCCGGACATTCGCATGGAGGACCTTTCTGCGCCCGGCGCTGGCGTTCGGGCGCAGGCGGTGGACCGCAAGGGAAAGCTGCTTCAGGACTTCAGCATCGTTCGTACACGTAATTCGGTCCATGTGCTAAACGCTCCTTCGCCAGGCGCGACGTCGTGTCTGGCAATCGGCGATCATATTGCCGGACTCGTCACCGAAGGGGCGTGATTCGCGGTGGGAAACCGCGTCAAGGAGCACCGATGAAGATCGCATATGCATTTCGCCGCAGTATCTTCTATCCGTACAAGGGTAATTCACGCGCCATTCCAGACCGCGCCGTGAGGGCAAAATTGTTCCCTAGGGTCCAGAAGATTGGCTTCGATGGCATTGAGTTGGGCGTTGATATGCTTGGCGGCGCGTCAGCCACGGAATCGCAGGTTCGTGAGATTCGCGCGGAGCTAGAATCCTACGGCGCACCCTGTGTGGTGCTGCGAGGTGGCGGCGGGGCCACCAACCAGAGGAACGCGAAGCAGAACCGTAAGAGCCTGGTGATGGCGGTCGAAGTCGCACACTGGCTGGGCGCAGACGTCGTCAACACGACAGTGGGCACGCCTCCAAGGGACCCCGACCTGCCCGGCTCCTTTGTTGGCGATTACGTTTCGCAGGGCTCCTCGAGGATGGCGTCTCCCGACGACTTTGAACGGACAGCGTCTTTGCTACGCGAGGCCGGGGAGCGGGCGGGAGAACTAGGCTTGAAGGTGACCGTAGAGGTGCACCAGCATTCCATCGCCGACAACAGCTGGTCGGCTCTGCACCTGCTGGACCTTGTCGATAGTCCTCACGTGTTGGCCAACCCGGATCTAGGTAATATATTCTGGACCTATGACGAGCCCGAGGAGACCCCCGAGGACGCCATCGTCGCCCTCGCGCCGAGGGCCGGCTACTGGCACTGCAAGAACTTGCACAGGGTCCACATCCCCGAGAACCGGCACTCCATATTCATTCGTGTCCCGCTCTCCGAGGGCGAAATAGACTATCGCTTTGCTATCTCAGCGATGCACGATGCCGGTTTCGATGGCTATCTGGCCATCGAAGGAGCAATGGAGGGCGACCAGCTCACCGCAGACCAACGGAGTTTCGATTACGTGGTAGGGTTGCTGGCCGAACTGGAGTAGCCACCGACCCCACGCCGCCCGACTCGCATGTCCCAGACTTCCCCTCTGATAGCAACCCGGCAAGCCCGACTAGCCCCTTTGCGCCTCAAGAGAATCCAGGGTGCACCGCGCGCATCTCAATACCTGAAATAGAATTCAGGTATCTGGCCTAAAACTCACTTTGGAATCGGTTTTGTAGTTTGACAGTAAGCCCAGCAAGGGTTGATGGGACTACGCGTGAGATGTGAGGATGCTATTAAGGTTTATCAGCCAGTAGTTAGGTAGGGGGTTATATCTCCATGCCCCCTAGTTCTACTAATCCCCCATGGGACTCCTAGTCGTTAGGTTCCAAATGTGGCAAATTTTGTGGCAAACTTATTTTGGATCCGTTCCCAGTTATGTCGCCCACCCTAGATTTAGCTATGGGATTGATGGATAATGACTACACGAGCGGGAGTAACTCAGTGGTAGAGTTCCTGCCTTCCAAGCAGGCTGTCGCCGGTTCGAATCCGGTCTCCCGCTCCAACCATTAATGCCTGTGTAGACTGCTCCAGCCCTATCCTCACTTCTTGGTCATATTGAGCATAATCCCAATTTGACTGCAACCGCACCTCATAATGAGGCGTTTCCAGGTTCAGATCCCTGTTTCCCACTGTTGGTGATAATGGCTCCGGTCTTCTTCGCAGCGTGGATGAGCCTGAGACCATTTAGTGACGGCTGATCCCCATCCTTACCAAACAAGTGCCGGAACTCATTATCTGAGTAAGGTACGAAACCTGTCGGGATCGTGACAGGGTCAACGTCGTTGCAGTGGAAAGCCACGAGATCCTGTAGCACATTGGACCACAGCAGGACGTAACCATCCTCTTTGACCCTCCGTTTTAGCTCCATCATCTCATCGTCGTGTTGGACTGGGTGTGGGAAGTCAGGTTTGTATCGACGCTTAGCCAGTTCCGCTCGAATTTCATGTTTGTGCCGCCGCAGTTTTGCAAGAAGAATTGAAGCTGGCAAACGCCCTGCACAGGGAAAGCAATCCACCATCAATGTTTGTTCCACGAGGCATTCCATTCCGGGCCGTTATCACGAGGTCATGTTCATTACGGGGCTGCGACCGCAGCGGTGCTATTGTCTGGTCGACGCAGGACTTCAGGACTCGGGCAGCGGTAGACTTCGCCGAGCCCGCCTCCCCACGTAGGGCCAGGATGGGATAGGACTCCTTGGAAATACTTAACTACATGGTGTACACTCCTCGGAATGGCCCAAGCTGATCTGCAAAAATGGAGAGGATGGAGGAAATCATGAAACTATCCAAGGCGTTTGTTTGGTTATTGGCCACATTAGTGTTGGCCTCTATAGCAGTCTCATGCGGTAGCGAAAGTCAGACGGTGAAGATTGGACTGTTGAGCCCCCAGACTGGTCCGATCGCACAGTACGCTTCCGGATTTGAAGATGCGGGGAATGTGGCTATAGAGGAGCTCAACAAGACTCACGAAGGGGATTTCGTTTTTGAATTAATTGTTGCCGACTCTGGCTGTGACGGCACGCAAGCAGGAACAAGTGCCCAAACGCTTATTGACAGTGGCGTGCCTGCAATAGTTGGAGCTGCCTGTTCGGGTGCGACGCTTGGTGCAATCGCGGTTGCTGCTGCAGCAGGAGTCCCGATGGTGTCATACGCCAGCACCTCCCCTGGAATCACTACCGCAGATGATAACGGGCACCTCTTCCGCGTCGTTCCAAGCGATGCTCAGCAGGCGGTTGCTCTAGTCGCGGTGGCAGCTGCTGCCGGTGCTAAGAACCCAGCAGTCCTGTATATGACAAATGACTACGGCGCAGGACTAGGGGATAACTTTGCATCCAACTGGTCTGGGAGCGTGTGCACGCAAGTCGGATACGATCCGACCGAAGGGTCTTACGATGCCTCAACTTTGGCTCAGTCTGTCATCGATGGGGGCTGTGATTCGGTTCTCCTGATGTCTTATGCCACAGACGGTGCGGCAATCATAGAGGCCCTGTCGGCACAAGGCTTTACCGGTAGCATGATTGGCGCTGACGGGCTTGCAGACGCTGCTTTCACGGAATCGTTCACCGACACAACGGCAGTTCACGGTCTGATAGCAACCAAGCCTCGTCCAGGGAAAGATTCCAGCGCGAAGACAAGCTTCGAGAGCGCATATGCTGCTGCCGGTGGTGCTGATGGAGCGATATATACCGGTGAGACTTACGATGCGATCAAGATTGTAGCCGCAGCCATTGTTTCCGACCCTGACGGAGACCTCGTGGCGGCTCTGAAGAAGACTGGCGTGAATTACGTTGGAGCCAGCGGCACACACACCTTTGATGCAAATGGTGACGTTCTCGGTACCGGGTACGAGGTCTGTCAGTTTGACGGCACGGACTTCTCTTGCCCGCGGATCTGGACTGCCGACAGTGGATTAGCCACTAACTAACGGCCCCCAGAATCGAACATCTTGCTTATGGAATTGGCCTGTAGTCGGTGCTTGGACCGCTGCAGGCCAATTCACGTCACCGGCAATACAAGTACGTAAACCATAAGGCTGAGTGCCTTGGTTGAACAGACGAGATTGCCTTTGAACACGATATGGCAACGGTGGATGATTAGGCCATCAGGGCTGCGCCAACTGCTATTGGGTCCATTTCTCCTCGACGCGTACCTCGGGTTGATCTATAGCGCGGACATTAACGGACGAGATTGCCTTTGAATACGATATGTCAACGGTGGATGATTAGTCCATCATGGTTGCGCCAACTGCTATTGGGTCTATTTGTCCTATTCGACGCTTACCTCGGGTTGATTCATAGCGCGGGCATCATTGCATGGTCGGGCTTATTCACAGGCCAGATAAAGTGGATGGCGTTATCGGTTGAAATGATGGTCGGTGGCCTGGTCCTGGTCCGCATAATACTTAATCAGGTCAAGCCCGAGTGGAAGAGTGCAGTGATCATTTCCACCCCGATTCTGGTGGTGTTGATTGGGTTTGGTGTTCTCGAGCTGGTGCTGACCGGACTGGACAGGTCAGCCACAATGAATTTCAACCTGTCTGCAATAGGTTTGAGTGGTCTTTACTGGGCTGCCGTTTATCTCAGCATAGCAATAGGCCTGACACTCACATACAAAGTTCAACGTTTCGCCAATTTTGCACAGGCCGAAATGATGGTCTTTGGATCCTACGTGGCCATTACGCTAATGTGGTCCGACAGATTTTTCCCGGTGTCAGATGCACCTAAGGATGGAATCCTCAACTGGGAGTTGTTGATTTGGGCAGGAGTCAGCGCCTTTGTCATAACTGGCATTGTCGGTTTGATTATCGACAGAGTGGTTTACAGGCGATTCCGCAAAAGAATGGGAACTCCACAGGTGATGATGATTGCTTCGCTCGGAGTCTCCATGTTGCTCCGCGCCCTACTGTATATGCGGTTTAGTGCGAGCACCCACCGCTTCATACCGGATCGGGATTGGAGGCTCACCACATCGACGTTTGAAATACCGACGGGGCAATTGCAACTCCATCTTGGCGATCGTGTGAACACTCCTTTGATCGAGTTGGCTGCGAGCGTTAATCCGTATGGATTCGCCTACTCGAAGGTTGCCCTTGTCGTAGGGATATTCGGCGCAGTCATGCTATTGTTGTTTCTCTTGCATCGCACCAGCCTTGGCAGGCAGATGCGTGCAGTTGCTGATAATTCAGATCTCGCTGCATCAAGCGGGATTCACGTCGCACGTGTGCACGGGAGCACCGCCTTCCTCTCATCCGGAATCGCCGGTTTTGGTGGTGCACTGCTCGCGGCAATCCTGCCAATCAACCCGGAACTAGGTCTCTCGCTGTTATTGCCGGCGTTTGCTGTCATCGTTCTCGGCACGATTGGCTCCATGCCTGGTGTGATTATTGGAGCACTAATCGTAGGTCTGTTAAGGGCTGTCTCCGAGCCGGTGTTAATCGGTGCTGGAAACGCGCTGGACCGGCCCGCCGCTAGTGGTTTCGCCGAAGTGATGCCCTTCATCTTCCTGATCGGGTTACTGTTGTTAGCACCGCGGGGCATCGGCTTTGCGATTCAGAATTGGAACATCGAGCGGATTAGAAAGAGGCGACCGCCTCAACAAAACAGGAACCCTTTCCCCGTGAGAAAGATCTTTGGGCTGCTCAGCCGCCTATCAGGGATGATGACGCTGGGAACAGTTTATATCGACCGTGTCAACGAACTGAAAGATATGGCTATGGAGTTGCTAAAGAATGCTGTTACGACCGCCTGGGCACTGCCGGCAAGCTATCTGGCCCGGCCATCGGCGACGCAAAAATGGGCTGGAACCGGGAGATCAGTTATTCTCTCAGGACTGCGTATCAAACCGAGCAATTGGATACGGGTCAACCGGGAAACCGAACGCGGGTCATGGATAACATTCACGATTCTTTTTCTGGTGCTGGTTGGCATAGTCTGGATCCTCCCCAGCGTTAGCAATCTTACGAAGGTCCTGCAGGTCGCTCGCATCATTACACTCGTGGGTATTTTCGCTTTGGCTTGTTTCTCACTCAACCTGCACACAGGCATGACTGGGATGACCAATTTTGGAGTTATCTTCTTCGTCGGCATCGGCGCAGTGGTTGTGGGGTTGCTCTCCGCGCCAGTCGCAACCAACGGGTATGGCTGGACTCCGTGGATGGCCACAATTGTTGCTGTCCTGCTAGCGGCCGCAATAGGCTGGTTGCTCGCGTACCCGACTGCCAGATTACGGATGGATTACTTCGCCATCGTGACGATTTCGCTCGGTGAAATGCTTCGGATTTCTCTTCAGGCTGAGCCATTGCTCCGTGCCGGTACAAGCACCTCGGCGATGGGTATTTCACAATTTTCTCGGCCGTTGGAAGCTTGGTGGGAGAATGGACCATCTGGAATGCTGGGAAATTTGCTTGGCCTGCATGTCTCAGCACCATATGTCGTACTTCTCGCTATTTTAGCGACGGTGTCTGTCGTTGCGATCTGGTTTCTACTCAATACTCTCCTCGCATCTCCCTGGGGTCGGATTCTGCGTTCGATCAGGGATGATGAGATAGTGAGTCAGCATCACGGCCACAACATTCTGACTCACAAGGCGGCCAGCCTCGCGCTGGGCGCCGCTGTAGCGGCGCTCGCCGGTGTGCTTTGGGCCTGGCTAAACACGAATGTATGGCCAGAGTTCATGAACCCCGTTCGCACAACCTTCCTCATATGGGCTGCTTTCATCGTCGGGGGACGCGGCAACAACCGAGGCATGATTATCGGCGCATTTCTGATCGTTATCGTTGAATTCGCGTTCAACGTCCTGGTCGTCTCAAGAGGCGGCACAAGCCTGCCTTTACACAATATGACCTCCTACCTAGACACCGCTTTTTCGTGGTTGGTGGTAAATGTTGGAGGAGTTATCTGGTCGGGTAGATCCATTACTGAAGTTTTTCCTCGGGAAAATGTTGTTCTGTCGCTACCCCATCTCAAGTTGGCGCTAATCGGGATTGTGATTGTCGGGGCATTGCTTGTGTCGTCGAAGGGTTTGTTGCCCGAAGTCCCCGGCAGGCCCAAACGCCCGGTTGGTCTGCCCACAAACTTGGATGAAGAAGAGAGTGCCAAATAATGATGACAGTACCTGCACTTCGGGTATCAGATCTAACGAAGGATTTTGGCGGTCTAAAGGCTGTCGACCAAGTTTCGTTTCAGATTGCAGAAGGCGAACTTGTCGGGCTGATCGGCCCTAACGGGTGCGGGAAGACAACCACGTTCAATTGCATTTCCGGAATGTTGGGAATGACCTCCGGCAGGATCAAGGTGCTTGGCCAAGATGCTAGTGGCATGCGGCCCGACCAGATACAGGGTCTGGGATTGACAAGAACATTTCAACACACGTGGCTATGGCGAGAGATGACCGTGATCGAGAACCTTCTCGTGCCTCCCCGCCAGCAGTTCGCTCCTAATGCCTTGTTTGCGCTACTGCGCCCAGGTTCACGGAGGGCGGAACAACAGCGAGTGATCGACGCTTACTCAGTGCTGGACCTACTTGAGGTATCACATATAGCACACAATCTCGCAAGTGAGCTGTCAGGTGGGCAGAGTAAGCTCATCGACATTGGTCGTGCCCTCATGAGTTCTCCGCGCTTCCTGTTGCTTGACGAACCGGTTGCTGGTGTTGCCGGGCCGCTTGCAGAGAAAATTTTCCAGAACCTGCGCGCGTTGACGTCGGATAAAGGCATAGGCATGTTGATTATTGAGCACAACATGGATTTCATTCTCCGTCGTGATGTCGACAGGATTATCGTCATGGACGCAGGTCGAATCTTGATGGAAGGCACGCCGGACGAAATCAAACAGAGCCGAGATGTCGTTGACGCCTATCTTGGCAACCCAGGGCAAATGGAAGAATGAGCACAGTTCTAGAAGTCACAGGCCTTGAAGGGGGTTACGGTTATGTTCAGATCTTGAACGGGATTGATCTGCATGTTGACGAAGGTGAGTTCGTCACTATCATCGGGCCCAACGGGTGCGGCAAATCGACATTCTTGAAGGTGCTCTTTGGCCTCGCCACGCGCCATAAAGGCACGGTTTTGCACAATAGCGCAGATGTGTCTGGATGGCGCACTGACAGGCTAGTCGATCGAGGAATCGCATACGTGCCACAGGTCGACAACGTGTTCCCTTCATTGTCAGTTCGCGAGAACCTGCAGATGGGTGGAATCAGGTTGGCAGCGAAGAAACTCACCGCTTGCATCGAACGGGCTTGCAGAATGTTTCCCGATTTGGAGCCACGGATGAACGACCTCGCTGCCGCTCTCTCTGGTGGTGAGAGACAGATGCTGGCAATATCCCGCGCACTTATTTCGGATCCTACTTTCCTGCTGTTGGACGAACCAACGGCCGCACTTTCACCGAAATATCAACAACAGATTCTGGCAAATATCGATGAACTCCGAACTCAAGGAATCTCAGTGCTTCTCGTAGAGCAAAATGCAAGGCTATCGCTCGCCAGATCGGACCGTGGGTACATATTTTCCGGTGGAAAAGTAGTCTATACCGGCAGTGCGAAAAGTATGCTCAACGATCCGGATATTGGTGATTATTTTCTGGGGTTGCACCAGTGACGTCGTAATTGGTCCGCCAACGCTGCCTGAGGGAGTTCGACTCTAGCCCATATACACGAGGCATTCGGATACTGCCCGGTGTTCCTTAGAATCAAGTTGACTAGGCCTAAATTACAGGACATTGTTGGCGAGTTCCATATGTATTCTTGCACACGATTACCGCCACCCACCCAAAGCTTTCATAATAGACGCTGGATCATTCCACCGAGTAGATAAAGCGCTATCAAAATGAGGAAAGTACCGTTAATCATACTTATAACTTTCGCTCTATCCTTGAGAATTTGGATCATCCCAGTACTCGTTAGGGTCAAAGCTACGGTAATGTACCAGCCAGCGTCTATCAACCATGCGGTGATACCCATCAACCCTATTTGTATCCAACCCAAGTCGGGATGTACAAAATGGCTGAATATTGCGAGAAAGAACAGGGCGATCTTCGGGTTAAACAGAGATATCAGGAATCCTTCTCCAGCAGCTCTGAGCACAATTTCTGGAGGAGTGGGCCGTGTGTCTATTTGTCTGACTGGCAGACCGTTTCCCGCAATTAAGGTGCGGAAGCCTATATACGCAATTAGACATGCGCCCAACGATTGCACCCCCACCAACAAGCCTGATGTCTCTACAATGACCTCTGCTATTCCAACTGCTGTTAGAAATGCCCACAAGCCAATGCCGGTCGCATGGCCTAGGCTGGTAGCTACACCGTATATCCTCCCTTGAGCGATAGTATTACCAACTACCAGAGCGAGGCTAGGGCCAGGTGAAACTGCACCTAGGAAACAAACCAGCGCTATTTGGAGCCAAGAGGTAATTTCCATCAGGTGGATCCTGTGAGTGTCTTTTCCGAAACCAAACCCCTCTTTACTCATTCTACTAGGCGGGTTGATTCTTATCGAATAAATACTCATGTCCTCGTTAGCGAGAAGGACCTCTAAAATGCAGATCAGCCTCCGCACGGTGGGCATGAGACTGACAGCGCCTGGAGCAGAAGATCAAAATTGTCTCCTCCGCATCGCGAATCCACTCTCCTACTAGTTGAGCCGCTCTGCGAAGCTCTGTAGCAGAGGGCAGGGCAGTCGGCGCGGCAATCTTACTCAACTGGTTTTCGACCCTCTGTCTTGCACTCTGGATGACCTGAGACTCTGCCTGAAGGTATACCTCGTCAATCTCCCCTAGCTGATAGAGTCGCAGGAGCCGCAGCCTCTGGTTCTCCGGAGCGCCGACCTCTTTACTGAGCTTCTCAGATGCTGCCTGATGACCCCATTCGAGTTAAGTCGGTCAACCTCCGCGAGAATCAACTCTGGGTTAGCAAGCACTCTAGCCGCCTCATCCTTAAGGCTCGCTCAAGGGAATTAGCTCTCACGTATACCGTTGGGCACCGGCCATGCCTTGGCCCCGCAAATGCACAACGGCATCGGGTGGAAAGCCTTTTCGCCTAGTTACGGTATCTGTGTTTCACCCATGATCGAGTCGGAGGGGTAAACGCGGTACTGATTGGGTTTGTCTGGAGCGGTATGGTCCACCAGCCACACCGCTTCTCCGGAGGGGTCAACCTCTACAATGGGGAAAGGTCCGCAGCATTCCTCTACCAAGTTGTTACCGAACAACACCAGTGTGTTGCCATTGTCGAGTCTGGTGACGTTGGAGCAGCAGGCGGAGAAGACATCAGGTTCATGACGGTACTCCCAAACCTTGGATGCGGTCATAGTATCCAGGTTTAGGGACAATTCCAGAGCGCGAGAGTACTGACCGCCCTCGTCGGGGGGCCTAAAATTGCCGTTGTCGAACAGAAGTACGTTGCCGTTGGGGAGGAGTGATGCACTGTGAGGGCGATAGAACCTGTCACTTGGATCAGCGAAGATGAATTCGCCCCCAGGGCCGCCAAGGCGCCACCGCAACGACTTGAAGTCTGGAGCGATGGAGACGACCTGGTCCAGATTCCTCAACCCAATCAGAACGCTACCGTCATCAGCGACGTGCAGAGAGTCGGCGTGGCTCCAATCTTGCACCGATTCGTCTCGCTCGCATCCTCCCCACATCGGAAATCCAGGTAGTGTGTGATTGGAAGCAGGAAACGTACGCTCGGAAGGAGAAAGGAAGTCGAAGATGTTCCACACAATCTTGTTGAAACCTGTGGTCTGATCCCAGATGCCGATCGTGTCCCCCTCCTGAGGAGCCAGGGGATCGCCATATCCGGGACGCAAGACATCTCGGGATAGGTACATCACACGGCCGTCGGGCAGGACAAGTACTTCGTGGTGGATCGGCCCGAAGGGGCTGCACTGATCCACCAAACGTCCAAGCTCTTTGCCGAGAGGACTGACCTCTACAAGCCCTTTCCCGGTGGTACCGCCTTCGAATCCAGCAACGTAAATGATGTTGCCGCCAGGCTTTCTCGCCATTACCCACGGTTCGTCCCCGTCTGGTCCTTCGTAGTACCAGACGACAACTCCCGCAGCATCGATCGCGGCCAGTCCGTTGAATCCCGCCTGACGGAACTCGAGGAATGTCAGGTCGTGCGTGGGTGTGCCCTTTGATACGTCGAACCGACTTTCACGAAGACCAGATGGAAGTCTCCCTGAGGCGATGGTGCCGACGGGACCCACCCCAACACTGCCTGCCAAGTCAGTCGCAAATACCTGAAACGCGTACTCGGTGTCTGGCCTGAGCCTGACCGCGTGTACAGCGAATCTGGACCCAGTTGACTGCTCGACTCGGGACCGTAGTCTGTCGATGCCTTCGGCCCAGTACTCTACGTAGACGTGACCTGGTCTATCCAGGGAGCCTTCTACCAGCGCGATTAGCGAATTGCCCTCCAAAAGGTAGGCTGCAGCGCTCAGGGGAGTTGGTGGCGGTACCTGCGTGGGCGCGAGGCCGGACCTGATTACGCCGCAGGATGGAAATAGAACTATGCCCAAAATGGCGAGGAGGAGTGGAAGGAAGGGGCAGCGGCGCCCGGTTACGTGCGTGCTTGGGGCTAACATCTGCCGAACTGTCGATTCGTCAGCCACTGTCATGGACATCGTAGTTAGACCGGGAGACCCATTGTTGTAGCAGACTAGGCGCTCAATTCCGCTCACCGGCGTCCTGACTATTGACCTTCCTGCTCGAGCTCCCTGAGCTCTTTTGCCCAACTAGGGTTGAGTAGTAGGTTGTCCCAGATCTCGTTGAAATCCAGAGCCTCCGCGTTCGACCAATCAACCGTCTCAGCTACTTCTTTCTTAAGCCTGGTCTTGAACACGACAACCGCAAGTTTGGCGACCTTGCCATACTCGCCCGGGTGCGTGAGGGTTTTCGAATTTGCAGTCAAGTCTACCCAGTTGAGTTCGTCACATCCAGACGTGAACAGGGCCTCGTAAGCGACTCGCATCATGGTATCCAGATCTGTCTTCTTCTCAGCGATCGTCTCAAACTCATCTCCGTTGAACTCGGCGACAAGCCAGATACCCCCTCTTCGGTGGTCTCTAGCTTCGGGGTCCCACTTGAGTCGCGGGCGCTCCTCGTTATTTTCGCCGGGAAACACCGCCTGGGCGATCTCCACCAGCTTGGCCTTTTGCTCATCCGTCGAGGCGCCGGGGGTGCAACCGTCGGGAGGCACAATCTGAGATACCAGGCTCGCCGCGGCGGGGTCGGGGTCCGGTGCCTCGGTTTCGGAGGGCGCCGGGGTGTCAGCTGGCGGCTGTGCCGGACTAGCCGTGGGTTCCGTTGTGGAGGGCGAAGCTGCGGGCGCTGCCCCCTGAGTAGATTGAGCCGTCGATTTGTCGGTTGCCCGCGCAGAAGTTTCAGTTGTAGCAACCACCGTAGGCTGGGAGGCTGCAGCATCCTCGTCTGTGTCACTGCTACATGCAATTGTCAAAAGTACGACGAGGGTGGCCACCAGCAGGACTACTGCTCGCCCACTCCAAGCGCCGCCTAGAGGTAAATAATGTCCAGGGTTAGTCGGAGTGACTTTTATGAGACGGTTCCTTTCAAACGCTGCCGACGTCGATCACGGCCTCTGGGAGCACTAGCATCCATGGCTTACGACATCCACCGTGAGGGAGGCCGTCATCCCAAGTGATACTTCGCTCCCCGCTCCGGTGGCCCGTCAAAGGATAGTACAGCAAATTGACAGGGATGGTGGTGGTACGGTCCTCCAAATTTAGACCGAGGAGGTTCCCACCGTAACGAGCAAGGTCGCATATCTATCCGGAACATATGCATATCTTCGTCGCCTCGGCGTCGCCGCTGACGGCCTGCTCGTAGTAGGCAGGGATATCTGTAGCCTACCCGTTAAGCTTTAACCACCGGCGTGTTAAGCCTTAACTTAGTCGCCGCTACCGATCGCATCCTTCTCGTCCACGTACATCATCTTCGCCATGTTTCCGCTTGCAGCCTCGATACTGAATGTCACCTCGCCGCGATCGAGATGAAAAGCGCGCTGGTCGACAGTGACCAGCGACCGGTCGGGGATGACGCCGTTGATCTTGGCGACCCGCTCCATGATCCCGACCACTATCTTCGTGGCCTCCGTGTCGCCGGCGATGGCCTGGTCGTAGTAGGCATGGAACAGTTCCTCGTACCGG
>CAJWER010000022.1 GCA_913030785.1 uncultured Chloroflexota bacterium
TGGCGCGCCATCAGCCCCGCCGAAGCGTCTAGTCTCGAATTCTCCGACAAAGGGATATCAGGCTATGTCGGTCCCAATCATCACTAGTCCAATGCCGATGACTGCGCCACTACCCAGCAGCATGAACCACCCCGTGACCAGACGAAGTACCATCCACTGAAATGCCAGGTAGAAGAACGAGATCGCGGCCAGGAGCATGAGCACTGCTGGCGCCGCCGCCATTAACAGCCAAACTGCGTCTGTGTAGACGGACCGCAGTTCGATGGCAAAGAACAAGAACACAATTAGCGACACCACTGCTACAAAACCGCTGTAGAAACCTATGGCTCGATCTTCGAATTCCCAAAGGCCGTGTGCCGCGACGCCAAAGGTGTAGGCGATCCAGACCATCATCAGCGCCTTTAGAACCGTCATTTCAGTTAGGACCTTCGCTGCGTCCGCCTTGTCGTTGACCACAAGCAGCGTCGCATCCATAGTCCCGCCCAGCGCGAAGATGCCGAGGGCTAGTAGTCCCAGCCCGCCGACCAGGACGCCCATCGTGCGCCCCTCCGAGTACAGGCCGAGTATGTACCACGACTGCGTAAACAGGGCCGCACCGATCAGGATGAAAAATATGCCTTCCATGGCTCCTCCTTGGTTATTGCCAGAGGTCCCGTCGGGTGGCGATTAACCACCGCGCGATGAACTTCGCCGGACGCTGACTCTAGCGCACGTAGACTAATGTGACACATTCCCATGCGGGCTGTCTAGGCGTAGTCTGGCACAAAATTCGGGGAATATTGGCTGGGGCATCGGGTGTGGGACAAGCTCAAGTAGTTCGAAGCATCATCCGGAGCCGCACTTGCTAGCCAGAACTAGGCACCACTGCACATCATTTAAAGATGGCCGCCGGTCGTTCTACGAGCTGTTGGAGGCGTCGCAGGAAACCTGCCGCGACCGCGCCGTCAATGACCTGGTGGTCCACTGTCAGGCTAACGGTCATCATCTCTCGTATGACCACCTCGCCACGTCGTACCACTGGTTTCTCGACCGACCGCCCGGCACCCAAAATTGCGCTCTGACCGGCGTTTAGTATAGGCGTGAAGCCGTCGACGGAGCCTAGCACGCTGACTGTGAACGTACCTCCCGCCAGGTCGCCCGAACGGAGTTCACCCGTCCTGGCCCTCTCCGCAAGGGCCGTGATCTCCGTTGCCAACTGGTCGATGTCCATCGACTCGACACCTTTGACCACAGGTACGATCAATCCCTCATCGAGGGATACGGCGACCCCTACGTTAATCTCGTCATAGTGGTATATGGTTCCACCTGCGAGGACGCTGTTCAGTTTTGGGTTCCTGCGAAGCGCCTCGGCACAGGCCTTGATCAGGACGTGGGCCAGGGACACGGTATCGTCCGCGTTGGCCGAATGCTCTCTCCTGATCCGCTGCGCTTCGGTCACGTCCAGGTCCAGGAAGAACGAGAGCTGGGCCGTCTCTGCGATGCTTCGACGCATGTGCTCGGCGATCGTCTTTCGCATCCCCTCAATAGTGGTCGTGCTGGCCGGCGCGCCGAGGCCCGGTGGCGTGGTCGAGGCTGATTCTTCTGTCGACGCGTCGGAGTGGCCGCGAACGTCGGCCTCGATAACCCTACCTCTGGGGCCCGTGGCTGTCACCTCGGAGATGTCGATGCCCAGCTTCACCGCCAGACGGCGTGCCCCCGGGGTTGAGGGCACGGCGGTGCCCGCAAGTGACGGCTTTGTGTCAGTCCTGGCTGGTGCAGCGGATGCGGATGTGGTCGGCGCCGCAGCCGGGGCGTCCGGCTCAGGAGGAGCCTCCCCTTCATCGAGCAGGTAGGCCATAACCACGTCTACCTGGACCGTGTCTCCCTCGGCAGCGAGTGTGTGGAGGACGCCGTTGCGGGTGGCCTCCAGTTCGTAGTTGAGTTTTTCGGACTCGATCTCGGCGATTACCTCGCCCTGGGTGACAGTCTCTCCGGACGCCTTCGCCCACTTCGCGATGGTCCCCTCAGTCATGAAGTCACCCAGCCTGGGCATGATGATGCGTTCGGCCATCTATGAAATCCTCGTTTGCGGAATTAGGTATCCGGGCAGGGGCACGATGATGTGTTTGCCCCCCGGTGAAATCCTCATTCGAGGACTTCGTTGGCCGCTTCGACTACCCGCTCAACGGTAGGTACGTAAAGGGCCTCTAGGGGATTGCTGTACGGCACAGACGTATGTGGAGGGGTTACCCGTCGCGGGGGCGCGTCAAGGTAATCAAATGCCTCCTCGGCGATCAGCGCCGAAAGATCGCTAGCAATGCTGCATCGAGGGTAGTCCTCATCCACTATGACGGCCCTTCGAGTCTTCCGGACAGAGGCGAGCACTGTTTCATCGTCCATCGGCGATAAGGAGAGGAGGTCGACGACCTCGGCCGAGAATCCGCGAGACTCAAGCTCCGCAGCGGCCTGCAGACACAGATGTGTCGTGTAGCCGATACCGATGAGGGTGATGTCGGCGCCTTCACGAGCGATGCGCGCCTTGCCGATAGGCACCGTGTACGCCTCTTCGGGCACGTGGCCAGCGGGCTTGAATCCCATGAGCTGCCGGTTGTTGAAGATGATCACGGGATCGTTGTCGCGTATCGCGGCGGTCATCAGCCCTTTCGCGGTGTAGGGATCCGATGGAACGACGCACTTCAAGCCAGGGAAATGTGTGAACACCGAATACAGGGTTTCCGAGTGCTGCGCCGCCGAGCCCGTCCCAGCGCCCATAGCGGTCATGATTGTGAGAGGAACATTGACCTTCCCACCGAACATGTAGTGCATCTTGGCAGCGTTGTTGACAATCTGGTCGGCGCACACGCCGAAGAAGCCTACGTACATCAACTCGACGACAGGTCGGAGCCCCGTGGCCGCCGCTCCAACACCAGCCCCAATGAATCCAGCCTCTGATATTGGTGTGTCGCGGACACGGGCCGCTCCGAACTCAGGGTAGAGTCCTTTTGTCAGCCGCATCGCACCGCCCCAGGCGTCTTCCTTGCCCTTCCGTCCAGCCGCACCGGCGGCGTCCTCGCCCATGACGATGACCTTTGGGTCGCGGCGCATCTCCTGCGCGATGGCTTCGTTGATGGCCTGAATAAAGGATATCTGTCTTGTCGCCTCGGCCTGTACCATGTCAGTCCTCCGGGAATGCCATCTGGACAACGGCATATCGATCGTTAATCTGTTGTAGGCTCGGCCTCAACTACGGATACGAAATATAGACCTCGGTGGTAAGCTCTTCGGGCTCGGGATATGGGCTTTCGTTGGCGAAGGTGCTGGCCTCGGCGATATCGTCTGCGGCCTGCTGCTCGAGGGCCTGAATCTCGGCTTCGGTGGCGGTGTTCGTTTCAACCAGGTGCGCCTTCAGCGCGGCAAGGCAGTCCTTGCTCTTGTAGTAGGCTTCTTCCTCTTCGTCACGATAGGCCAGTGGGTTGTCTGCACCGAAGTGGCCCATATAACGGTAGGTCTGAGCTTCGATCAGCGTGGGCCCGTCCCCGGCACGCGCCCGCCTGACGGCCTCGCCGCCGACCTCGTACATCTCCAGGGCCGACTGGCCGTCGACCACGACACCCGGCATGCCGTAGCCCGCAGCGCGGTTTGCGACGGACATCCCGGCTACGGAGTATTCGAAAGGCGTGGACTGGGCGTAGCGGTTGTTTTCACATACGAACAGGACGGGTAGTTTCCAAATACCTGCCAGATTCATGGCCTCATGCAGGGTCCCTTGGGCGGCCGCGCCGTCCCCGAAAAACACGACGCTGACCCCATCTGTGCCTTCAATCTGAGCGGTAAGAGCCGCTCCGGTGGCCACCGGTATGTTTGAGCCGACAATACCGTTGGCGCCAAGCATACCCTTGTCGATGTCGGCAATATGCATCGTGCCGCCCTTGCCCTTGTTCGTACCGGTCGACTTGCCCAGAAGTTCGGCCATCATCTTCTTCACGCTGACGCCCTTGGCGATGCAGTGATGGTGGCTGCGATGGGTGCCGAATATGAAGTCGTCGTCCCTAAGGTGGGCGCATATTCCCGTGGGCACCGCCTCCTGGCCGATTGCAGAGTGCATACCCCGAAGCTTTCCGGCGTCGGCTTCCCGCCTGGCCTGCTCCTCGAAGCGGCGTATGGTCACCATGGTTCGATACATCCACAGGAGAGTCTTGGTGTCTGGGGCAGTACTGGTGGTAGCCATTATCGGCCTCCGAAGCAGGCATCTGAATGTCTCGCGCACGGCGAGCAAGGCAGCCTGAAGAGTGGCCGGATTATAGCATACGGGGATGCGCCGTTGCTATGCGGCGGGTGCATTGAGCCGGGGGTTGCAGAGGCGGCAGTGTTGCTTGGGATGAGGTCGTTCATGAGGAGACGTCAAGACCTGCCAACAACTCTCCCTGGCCCGCGATCAGGTCTGGAACCCCGTTCGGCAACTCTGCCCAGAAGAACTCGAATGCGATTGGCTCAGACCGTCCCCCCGAGGTCTCGCAATGAACCCATGTCGGCGGCGCCTCTCCCAGAAAAGACACATGGTAGAAGTGGCGCCGATGAATCTCCGCCTTGCCAAGGGGCGACATGTCGTACTCTCTGACCCCAAGAAAGGAGAGAATGTTCAGGTCGCTGAGGCCGGTCTCTTCACGGACCACGCGAAGTATGGCATCGTTCAGGGATTCACCTGCCTCGACGGTGCCGGCGGGTACCTGAATCCTGGCACCGGGGCTATTAGGGTGGCTGAAGACAAGGAGTTTATCTCTTTGTGTAACGTAGCCAACCACCTTGTCCACGGTGATTTTCGACATGCTGAGTTTCCCCGCTGCCGGCCCGCGCGGCACACACTTTCGTCTGAGAAAGCGCGGCCACGGGTATGGTACTCAGAGGCGTGGCCATTCGTGAAACATGCAGAGAATTACCAGTGCTCTCCCCAGAACAACGCTGGGTCTCGTTTGGCGTCGGCGGAACGAACTCGACCGTGGTCAACTTCGCCTGCTCGCCCGAATAACCATTGAGATAAACCGGACCCCCTCACACAAGGAACGACGGGACTGTCGGGACAGGTCCCGACAGTACTGGCAGGCACCTGAACGCATGCAACTGGATTCTTAATGCTAGCGGTTGCCGCTCGCCGTATTGACGAACAAGAGACGACATTACGCAGAGACTTTGCGAGGCCTTCCGCGCTTGCCGGTTGTCTTCAGCCAGAAGTAGATCACCTGACCGTCTTTCTTGATAACCAGGTCCTTGCCCCGCAGCCTTCCAGCATCACCAAGACGCCGACGGACCGTCCTCAGGGTCTCGCCTTTCTTTGCCTGAAGTCGACCGGCCTGGCCGCCGCTCAGCCCCTCGATGAAATCTATGTATTCTCGAAGCGACTCGGCGCGAGCCGTGCTAGTCGTCCTAAGCTCTGCCTCTGACCTCGATACGACCTCCAACTGCGGCATTTTGCCCTCCCAATGTGTGATGGAAAGATTGTACCATTCGGGGGATTTTTATTGAAGCATACGAAAAAACCTGTAAATGTCCAAAACGCATAGATTCAGGAGTATAGTTGGGTCTAGGGCAGTCAGAAATAGCCGATTTTATCTAATAAAAGGTATTGATAGTGTGTCACTGGAAGTCATGTTCAAAACAACCTCTAGGAACAAAAGCGAAGTGCAAAGTGTATGAAATTCATGTGTGGAGAGCGACGGTGAATCTCGCGCGAAGTGTCGTTGGCTCCATCGCAGCGACCGGTGTAGCCACTACGGACTCGTGTCTGAACGGAATCCAGTACAATCTGCGTATTAGGCGGCGGTCCGGTTTCCGCACCGAGGAGGCTGAACAATGAGATCGTCGAAGATGGTATTGATCGCACTAACAGCCCTTCTTGTAGCTGCATGCTCCGGTGACAGTGAACCCTCTGTGGTTGGCGAGGACTCCTCGGACGCACCGACCCCTGCCGCGAGCCCTGCAGTCGCCGAGACCTCCTTCGTCGACGCCAGGGAATGTGTCCCAGGGTTGCCGATAGAAGAACAGAAGAAACGACTCGTGGCGATAGCTAGCAAACAGTTCTCCGGAGTCACCGCCCATGACTCGGAAATGACCCGTCTTCACTATGACCCCGATGCACGGGATCGGCGTCAGGGTGGGATCTGGGTTGTGGTCGAATTTAATGGAGACGAGCTTGAAACAATAGCGGAAAAAAAGGCAGCACTCGACGCTCAGATGCAAGATGCGTACGAGGTGCTGTACAGCGCTGGCTGCGAAGATCTTGTTCAGGTGGACCTGACCGCTCGATCGATGGCAGTTGCGATTGGCGGCATTGAGGGAAGCGTGGTCCAATCCCTAGCGGCAGTCTACAAAACGCGGCTCACCCGCGAAGCAGCCGACACCGTCGACTGGTCGAGCAAGGACTCCCTCGATTTCAACGAGATATGGGAGACCTTGCTGCTGAACGTCAGGTGGAAGAGGGAGCTTGAAGACGAGTAGGCTATGGTCGATTGCTGAGCCCAAGATACCGGTCCGCGAGGTGGCCGAGCAGCCCCTCCCGCCTCAACGGATGCGTGATTTGCCACTCGAATTCGTTCGGATGCGTCTTTCCTGCTAGCAACCACTTGATCTCATTCTTGTCTAGCTGCGACTGAAGAGGACGCCTTCATCTGTTCGATGCCCGCGAGCTTTTGCTCCATTGCCTCGTCAAACATCCGCTCCGTCTCGTCAGGGTCGCCGTGCTCAAACGCACGCTCAATCGCATCATCGATCTCCGAGGCTCTCCGGATGGCGGCGTCCAGGCTGTGCCAGGTTGTGTAGTCCACGTTACACGAGGCGAGAATCTTTGCCCGTAGGAAGGCAACTCGCTCAAGGTCGCGATTCGCAGCCGACACAATCTCCTTGGCATGGCGCAATACCTCGAGAAGTGCCGGGCTGTCGGCATCGAGGTGCAGGGAATTCCGGAATCGAGAACCCGCTGTGATCCCGCGGGATCTTGTCTCTAGAAGGTTGCTCAGTGTGAGGCGCGCCGTGGCCTTGGGGCTGCGAATCGCTCCTTCCGTCCGTAGAGGACTCGCCAAGCCGCAACA
Organism: uncultured Chloroflexota bacterium; assembly: GCA_913030785.1. GTDB lineage: Bacteria > Chloroflexota > Dehalococcoidia > Lucifugimonadales > CAJWER01 > CAJWER01. The sequence continues at coordinate 7,062 of CAJWER010000022.1, forward strand.
ATTGGAACAAGCAGTGCCACGCCGGCGACGAGGTACCTCATGACTTCCTCCTGATTTCGCTTCGTCTACTTGGTAACACCTCGCCCCGGCCAGGGTACTACGAAAAGACCAGCTGGGTGTGGGGGCTTGGCTTGTCATCACGGTGGAAGAGCGAGCAGTGAAGGAGTCGTAGAGTGCCCTACAGGAGGGCTGGGACAGTCAGGTTTAGCTGGGCTAGGCTTGATGACTAGGAGATGTGGCGAACAGCGGGAGGGGTAGGAGTCACGTGGCAAAAAATCGAGCTTCGGGCCGATTCGCGCGGGACAATCAGAAGTCGGGATTTTTCTTTCGAACCCCAGTCGCGGGAACGTCTTCCACCATTGTAGCGCCATTCGTCCATGCGCCCAGCCATGTCTCTGCAAGCTCCAATTCCCACGGCCAGTCGAGATCGAGGGTCTCTTCCCATGGCGTCTCGACGCCCAACCATATTCACCCACCCAAAAGCTGCTTTTCATGGTTGGAACCAGGTCACTTTTCATCGCCCAAACAGACCCATTATGGAGATAGGACGGCGCCAGTTGTGACCGCGGAGAACTTCGATCCCCTATGTGTTCGAGCCGACCGAGTTGATCAATTTTGAACATCCATTCCGGGGGATACTCCGATTGGGAGACGGTGAGGGCGGACGCCGGTGGTTCGGGATGTTCCGTGTCGAACAGTGCGTTGAGCGCCGCGTCGATATGCCAGCCGGGCGAGATGGAACAGTGGGCAACAACACGACCAGTGCATCCGCAGGACCTGCCTCGTTGAACGCATGCTTCACGACCTGCCAGATTATCACGTCGGGTGCAGATAGCTCCGGGGGCCGGCTCAGGACCGCCAGGCCTGCAGCTGTGGCAATTTCGGCTACCTCAGCGTCGTCCGTCGACACGATGGCTTGTGCGCCGATGCTGGAGAATGCGAGGCTCTTGTTGATGGCGTCGGCTGTGCGCTGGATCAGTGTTCTGCCGCCGACCGACATCGAGTTTTTACACGGCAACCTCTGTGAGTTGCCCCTAGCAGGAACCACGCTCAAGATGGATATTCCCATGTCGATGTCTCCACTGATTGTTAGTTGCCCTAACTAGCAACCGAGTATTGCTTAAATAGTATGTGCATTCGATATCGCAAATAATTCAAATAATATATAGGATTATATACACTCTGATAAGAGCCATTAATAGCTTATTAAATAAGAGGTAACATGGTGCAATAATAACTGACAATTAATCCGTAACTGCCATTGGAGGTGTTTGGGTCGATCGACCTCGCACTTCTGAGAGCAACAGAGTGCCGTCAGGATTGGGTGTGAGTCTCGATCCGTCCCGAATCGTAGTGGGATATGGGAGAGGGACAAAGGGCCGAACGAAGGTAAAGGTAGTGAAAGTGGTCTGACTGAAAACTACTGCGATGAGGCGCGTCGCCCCATGCAAATCGGGTGAAGTTGGGCTGCCCAAGTAAGCGACAGCCGCCATGACCTTCGGGCCTAATCGACTCGCGGCGGAGGATCGATGGGGGCTGTCGCGTATCCAGAACCGCTCAACTAATCCGTGGCCGGTGTGCCTCGCACCACGGCGCGATACTGCTGCAGGAACTCCTCGTTAGACAAGCCAGCGGCACCTGAGAGTCGACTCAAAGATTGGGGGTCCTGTATGTCAGTCTCCTCCAAACGAATCATGTACTCAGAAGCCACCAGGTAGTGGAGTGAGCTAACATCCACCAGCCGCACCCGTGTCCTGCCAGTCTCTGGGTCCCGCATCTCTTCGAACGGGATAGTGCGTAAGTTCCCGCCTTCTGTCGATACCACGCCGCCGTACCTGATCCGCTCCTCGTCGAGGGGGGAGAGCAGGAAGCGGACTGCTCCGTATCCCAAGTTGCGTGTGTAATCGATATCGAATGGGATAGGGGCCGCAGAGCGCAGCTCGTATCCGATAGCCACATCGACAATGTTGAGGACCTGGCCACGTTCCAGGAACCGCTCCTCCACTCGCCGTCGAAGTATCTTGGCCAGGGGGACCTCCGAAAGGCGGATGTGGCCGTGCGGATCGTGTCCGATGATCACGCCGGGTACCTTGGCGAGCTCCTCGACGGAAATCTTTTCCGATACACCCTCCGCGATCACGGCGAGTCCGTCATCATGACCCATCACGCGCCTCTTTAGGATCGCACCCTCCAGTACCGCGCAGACGTTGTCTAGAGTAATACGTTCTTGTGGGAACTCCTCTGCCAGGACGGTGATCGTCGCGCCGGCCGCCTTGCCGATTCCTAATGCCAGGTGGCCAGCTTTGCGGCCCATCGCTTCCACGAAATACCAGCGGTTGGTGGCTCGCGAGTCTTCCATCAGGTTGAGGACGAGTCCAGTCCCCAGGTGGCGCGCCGTCTCGAAGCCGAACGTGGGGGCGTTTCCGGGCAGTGGAATGTCGTTGTCGATGGTCTTGGGTATATGTGCGACTCGAAAGGCGCCGCCTCCTGCCCGTGCGACCTCATAGGCCGAGAACGCCGTATCGTCGCCGCCTATGGTCACCAGGTGGTCTATTTCCAGGTCCTTCAGCGCCTGCGCTGTGCGGCTTCGAATTGCCGGATCCCTCGCGGGGTTGGCTCTTGAAGTCCCCAGGATAGAACCGCCAGTGGTGTGTACCCGCGAGACATTTGCGATCATTAGGGACTCTACGTGGGGAGGGCCATCCATGAGGTGCTGGAAGCCATCGCGTATTCCGACCACCTCCAGGCCAGAGTTGATCGCCTCGATGACCACCGCCGAGATCGCGCTGTTGATGCCGGGTGAGGGGCCACCACCAACCAGTATCCCAAGCCGTTCTTTCTTGACGGCCATTATCTCGCCCCCACGTGGGCGAGCGATATCATGAAGGGTGGCATACTGGTCTTAGGCGCTGCTTTCGCCCCGCACAATGTCATGAAAGACCTCCGGTGATCCAAGGTCAACCACTACTCGATTGTGATGTACTAGTGGTCATTAGTCACCGGAGCTCCGAGCCTCGGCGACTATACTCGCGAGCTTTTGACGCATCGCGTGATCATTATATCCGAGGAGAGGCGCAAGCTGCGGACAAACGCTGTTGGATGGTGCACGAATCAGGTCGTAAATGGCGGTTGGAAAGGTCTGCAGGGCCACCCCGCGTGGGAGGCAGCCTCTCCGAAATCTCATTGAACCACCCATGGGCCTCTGCTAGACTCCGTTGATCACTCAGGAGAGGTCAAGTTTCTATTCAGCAACCGATGCAGGCACCAATCTGGGCGCGACTGGTAATCTGGAGCCTTGTCCTTGGCGCCTTTGTTGTGGGCGTTGCTGGCGAGACCGTTTTGGCTAGCCCCTCGGTTGGCGACATATCAACCGTCGCCGGGAACGGCAACCTCGACTTTTCGGGGGACGGCGGACAGGCGACTGCCGCAAGCTTTAGGTTCCCGTCGTGCATTGCCGTCGACGGTCAGGGTAACCTGTTTATCGCCGACAAGGACAATTCTCGGATCCGGCGAGTAGACGCATCCTCGGGCATCATAACAACGGTTGTGGGGAATGGGATAAATGGCTTTTCGGGCGACGGCGGGTTGGCGACCGGTGCCAGCCTCAATTTGCCCTGAGGCATCGTCCTGAATAGTCATGGCAATCTATTTATCGCCGATCCTGACAACAGACGCGTCCGTCGAGTGGATGCCTCCATCGGCATAATTACCACCGTTGCGGGGGATGGCGCGACCGGTTTCTCTGGTGATGGCAGCTCGGCCACCGCCGCCAGCCTGAGCTATCCTCAGCGGTTGGCCCTGGACGGGCAGCGAAACCTGTTCATTGTGGACAGAGACAATCAGCGGGTTCGGAGGGTGGACGCCGCCACGGGAATAATTACTACGGTCGCTGGCAATGGCTCAATCGGCTCGACGGGCGATGGCGGACCGTCCACCAGCGCTAGCTTCAACTTCCCCGTTGACATAGCCCTGGATAGCCAGGGCTACTTGCTCATTGCGGACAACACGAACCACCTCGTCCGCAGAGTAGAGGCTATCGGGCTGGCCGCGCCGGCTCCCCTGCCGGCCCTTGGCCCGTGGGTCCTGGCCGTGGCGATGGCTGGCTTAATGCTCTGGCGGCAGGTCGGCCTGCGGCCAGCATCGCCGTAGCCAGATAGATTCCGGTCGCACCGGTTGCGGTAAAGGCGGACTCGGTTTCGATAGCCCTCCCGCTATTGGCCCGCCTCTTCACGAAGTGCATCACGCCATCTGATGTTCAGTAGAAGTTCGTCCCAGATCTGGTTGAAGTCCAGGGCTCCCTTGTTCGCCCAGTCGACGGAATCCGCTTCCGCTCGCTTCAGTCGGGTCTTGAATACTGGCGCAGGGACCGGTGTCGTTTCGCCCATTTGCCCCACCTTCACGATGGCCCTTTGGATACCTGTCAGATCAACCCAGGCGAGTTGATCGCAACCGGAGTTGAAGAGGGCGTCGTATGCGTCTCGCATCTGGCTGTCCAGGGCCGCCTTCTTTTGCGTTACCGTTCCTCGCTCATTCCCCAAAAACTCGAGTGTGAGCCATATGCCGCCGCTGCGCTGGTCTCTGGCGTCCGGGTCGAACTTCAAGCGATTCTTGCCTTCTATCGTCTTTCCTGCGAACAGCTCTTTTGCGATGGCGACGAGTTGGACCTTTTGCTCCTCCATAGAAAGGTCGGCGGCGCACCGGATAGAGCTGACAGTCGTAGGCACATCGACCGCTGGGAGGACCAAGGAGGCGGTAGCCTCGGGTGCCGGTGCGGGAGCGGTGGTAGTGGTTGGGTCTGCCTCCGCTTCCGTTGTGTCTGGCACGGTCGTCGCGGTGGCGACGGCTGACGCGTCCGATGTGGCGACAGGTCCTGTCGTGGCCGTAGCCTGAACTACGACAGTGGGAGCTGCCGCCGCAGGCTGGGCAGCGGACGCGTCACTGCCGTCCGTGTCGCTGGAGCATCCGATCGCGGCCAGGGCCGCAAGTAACAACGCTACCGGTAATACTGCTCGCATCGAGCACCTCTTATGATCGTAGTTGAACAGGTCTCCAAACAATCTACTTCAAGCGCCACATGAAATCGAAGACTCGTAGTAAGATGATCAGGCACACCCCCAAGATGCCGGCACCGATGAGCGTAGCCATTTGGGCGCCCAGGTTTTCAGCCAACAAGCCCGCCAATACGCTGCCAACGGGGAACGCACCCCAGGTCACCATCGAAAGCCCAGAGATTCGTCCGCGCAACTCATCTGGGATGATTGACTGTACGGTTCCCTGAATCGTCGTGTAGAAGAAGGGCTGAACGGTGTTCAAGGCGGCTAGGATAACGAGACCGACCACGTATGATGTAGTCAATGAGAGCGCTGCCATCGAGATACCCGCCGTGACCACCGAACCGACTATTAGCTTGCCTTTGTAGTTGACATTGCCCAGTGAGGCCACGACCAGAGTGCCGACTACCATGCCCACGCCGGAGATAGACATCAGGAGGCCAAGTCCTGTCGGACCCACGTTGTAGACCTCTGCGGCATACACAGGAAGAAGTCCTGTGACGAATGGGAAGATCAACATGGGAGTGGTCAGCCCGAAGATCAACAGGGCAAGTACGACCCTATGATCTTTGACGTATCTTGCGCCCTCCAGCAGACCCGGGATTACGGAGGACAGCTTGGGACGCGATGTGCGAGTGTCTCGAACTCGTATGGAGAAAGCGAAAATAGCGCCCACGTAGAAAAGGAGAGCTTCCAGGAACAGCGTCGGGCCACCGCCGAGAACGTTGATCAGGAATCCACCGATAACCGGTACCGCGAGTCGGGTGACACCCCAACCGAGTGTAGAAAGTGCGTATGCATTGATCAGTCCTCCCTTGGGGACTATATTGGCGGTAAGAGATGCTCGAGCAGGCTCGGTGATGACCCAGGAAATGCCAACCAGGAGAAGGAAGGCGAATATTTGCCCGGAGCCGACATAGCCGAGTATGACGCCGACCGCGAGGGCAAGGGCCAGGGTACCTTGATACAGGTACACGCCCGTGAGCAATTTCCTTCGGTCAAGGACATCGACCAGAAATCCTCCAAACGGCCCCATTATCAGGAGCGGTACCGCCTCCAATCCCAACGCGACACTGGTCAGGAAGGGCGACTCGGTAACGTCGTAGATCAGCCAACCAACCACGACCTGTTGTATCCAGTATCCTCCGCCCGCGCCGGAGACGGCCAGAAACAGGAGCCTGAATGCAGGACTGCCGAAGGCGTCGAAGGTGTGTAGTCCAGCTGGCATCCGCAAGACGCCCAGCCTCAGCCGTCGGGCATCAAGTTTCTCGGGGCCGTCTCTAGGTACGTGCTCTGGGCTGGACAACTGCCGGTATCGCTCCTGTAGAGGGCCTTGAGTTCGGTTTACGTCCTACTCAGTATCTGATGACCACGAGCTGATCTACCGCGGACTCTGGTAGCCACACTTCGCCGGGTCGGCCAAGAATCTGTCGTACGTTGCTGGGACTGCTCGGCAAATCGTACACCACAAACCCCTCACTCTTCGGGTCAAAACTGACGACTGAATTCGCGCCGAAGTCGCTCAGCCAGACAAGGTCATCTGTATCTACAAACACCGCATAGGCTCCCGGGCCTGTCCCCGGGAGTTCCCATTCGCGCCACTCGCCGCTCGACGGATCGTAAAGAGCGACCTGTCCCGCGTTCCATTCACTCACCCATATTCGGCCCTGGGAGTCAGGCCACACGCGTCGAGCGCCCTGGCCAAAGGTCGGCGGCTCAAGTACGGTTGCTTCTCCCGTCTTGGGGTCTATGCGTCCAACATAGCTCCCCGCGAGAGATGCATAGTAGACATCACCATCATGGCTCGTGGCAATCCCATAGGGCCCGCGACCTCGGGGAGCGTCGAAGACCTCCATGTCTCCGGTGCGCGGGTCCAGCCTGCCGTAGATACCGTTCTGACCGGTGAACCACAGATTGCCGTTGTGATCGAATGTGGCCGTATTGAGATTTGCGTTGGGCCGATCTACAGGCAGTGGAAAGATATCGATCGCAAGCGTTTCTGGGTCAACCCGCACGATCGCGTTCAACCCGCCGTCGGTAATCCACGGCGCACCGTCTGGACCCACGATGACGCCATGGGGTCGCGAACCTGTGGCCAGTGGCGTGTGCCTAGTGTTTCCGGTATCCGGGTCAAGCCAACCAAGCTCTCCGGAGCCCTGCGCCGTGTACCAGACCCCTCCATCAAGTGCAGGCGCCACATCGTGGGGGCGGGATCCCGTCGGCAACGGATACGCTTGCATGGTGAATTCCGCGACAGGTGTGACTACTGGACCTGGCGAGGCCGACGGTTCAACTGTCTCTGGAGGTGGTGTGGGCGAGGGGGTTTCTTAAACCGCGGCTTTCGGTGAAGCAGCGACGGCTGGGGTGCTGGTTAGATCAGCATCTGTTCCACCACATCCAACCAGGAAAGGCAACAAAAGTGTCCCCAAGCACAGTCCTGCCAACCTACTGAGGGACGTGTTCCATGTGATCAAGACCTTCATTCCACGCCTCTCATCCAGGGTCGTCTACCGGCATGTCCGATGCTGCCTCGAAACAACGCTTCGCGCCCTCCAGTCAGTTGGATAGGGCCTAGAGTACGCCAAAATTGGAGGCCACCACCAGCGCCGCATCTTCCTTTTACGAAAAAGATTGACAGTCAACGAGGCCGACAGTAAGCTTCGACCACCTCAGCTGCCACCGATGTCGGCGCGTGTACTTCAACCACAGGGGAGTCTCCTCGATGACTAGAGGCCGGAATCCTCGAACTCCAGATCCGGGGACTCCATTCGAGTTTTTGTTGGAGGGCGGGAGGGTCATCGACGGTTCTGGATCCGAGCCATACGTAGCCGACGTGGGAGTGCGGGGAGACAAGATAGCGGCGATCGGCGACCTCGGCGGTGCTAGGGCGGTGCGGACCATTGATGCTACAGGGCTGTACATCGTCCCCGGTTTCATTGACATGCACACCCACGCAGAGCGTGGGCTGCCGTACTCGGAGCTTGCGGCCAGCGTGCACCATTTGAAGCAGGGCGTCACGACTGTGCTCGGTGGCGCAGACGGCTATGGCGCGTGGGCCATCGGCGCATCGATTGATGGGCTCGTAGAACAGGTCTCACGCCAGGGCATCGGCACGAATGCCGCTTTGATGGTGGGCCTTGGGCAGGTGCGCCGACAGGTGATGGGTCTCGAGCCCAGTGCCCCGACCTCCGAAGAGATGGCACGCATGAAGCTGCGGCTGACCGATGCGATGGAGGGAGGCGCCGTGGGCGTGTCTTCGGGCCTCGTTTTCACCCCCGATCGCTTCTTTAGCACCTCCGAAATCGTTGAGCTTGTCAGTACGATAGCCCCGTATGGCGGTATCTACCACACCCACATTCGCGACGAGGCCGATGGGCTATTGGACGCGGTCGATGAGGCAATACGCATTTCAGAGGACTCAGCGGTGGTAACCGTCGTCACCCACTTCAAGGCCGTCTATAGGCGTAATTGGGGCAAGCTACGAGAGGCAACCGACATGATCGAAGAGGCAAGAGGTCGCGGGGTGCGGGTCTATGCCGACCAATTCCCCTTCGTCGAAGGCGGCCCGGCCCCACTCGTGCCGGAAGATGTGTGGCTGGGAGAGGACGGCTATGTCCAAGATCGAGCGGTCAGATTGCGGACGATATTCGACAGGATTGAAGATGATGTGGTGCTGGCGCTTCATGCGGAGCTTTCCGGAGGTAGTGTAGGGCCTGAGCAGCGGGGGTTTCTGGCCGAACGTCCCGAAGTACTCAAAGACGCTGTGGCTGAGGCCATTGCCCAATCGTTTCCGGCTGAAGGCGCCGCTCTCCATGGACTCTCGTCCTGGCTCGGCACACACCAGGGGCCCGGGAACCCGGACGAGCGGGCCCGATTCGTCGCCCGCCTGGCCGACGACCGGTCAGGTCCAGAGGTCCGAGCACGGGTGGCGAAACACATCGAGCAGTTGGGAGGCGCCGACAACCTGCTGGTATTCGGCTCGGACCGAAAGGACGTGGAGTTGAGGTCACTGACTGAGGCAGCGGGAGTCATTGGGGAGACGGTAGTTAATGCTGCGATACGACTTGCGCTCGAGGGGACACGCACCATTGTGATTATGCACTCCGAAGACGACCTGGAGTACGCGATGTCGAAAGACTTCGTGGCCACTGGTAGTGACGGCGATTATCCTTATTTCGGTGTGACGGCGGGCAAGTTGGGCGCGCCCCAGGCCATCCGCGCCTACGCCACCTTCGCCACCAAGATTCGCAAATATGCCATGGACCGCGACGCTATCAGTGTTGCCCATGCTGTCAGATCCTCCACCTCTCTGCCCGCCGAGATCCTTGGTTGGCAGGACCGCGGGTTTGTCCGCGAGGGATATCAGGCGGATGTCTCAGTCTTGGACCTAGAGGGTATCCGGCCCAGGTCTACGCTGAGGAACGTGCACCGCTACAGCGAAGGGGTCGCGTACGTGCTAGTTAACGGTGTACTCGCCCTGGACGCAGGAGAGCCCACGGGTGCCCTACGTGGCCGCGTCCTGGACCTCAACGCCGAATCGCCGTACAGGGGGGCGACCAACAGAGCTAGCGACGGCTAGAACGGTCAGCGGATCACGGGCACAGAGAGTGGCGGCGGGAGAAACGGCGCGAGATGACAATGGAGTTTTCGTGAAACAGTACTCTGGCGACCCCGACCGGATTCGAACCGGCGATCTCTGCCTTGACAGGGCAGTGTGTTAAGCCACTACACCACGGGGCCGCGTCGGCGGCTGGGGGAGAGCGATACCCGGCAGGGTTGTGGTGGGCGGTAATGGATTTGAACCAATGACCTCTGCGATGTCAACGCAGCGCTCTAAACCACTGAGCTAACCGCCCACGGTCGCTCTGCAACTCAGTGTAGCAACTGGCCCCTGTGAGGGTCAAGGAAGTCAGCGGCCCACGGTGACAACCCCACGTTACTTGTGTACAGTCGTACACCGCCTGCACATTCCAGACAGGAGCGACACTCATCTTGAACGCCCCAGTATCGATCGGAATGGACCGCCAACTCTTCCTCGATGACTTCTGGATCGATCACGCCAAGGTTGTTGAGAGGAGGCTACACCAGCCTGTCCCACGCGAGATCGCCATCGCCTCCGAAAAGCCCTGGGAAGGACGCGGGGTCTGCTACATGGTCGCCTTCCCTGATGGTGACGGCTACCGGGGGTGGTACCGTTGCGATCCCCCCGGAGGAGAGGTCGACGCCGGCTCGATCACGGCCTATGCCGTCAGCAACGATGGTATCCACTGGGAGAAGCCAGAAGTCGGCGCTCTTGAGTTTGAGGGCTCGACTGACAACAACCTGGTGTGGACCGGCCCCGGCATCAACTTCGCACCCTTCCGTGACGAAAACCCGGATGCTCCCGACAACGAGCGCTACAAATCCATCGTGCGTGACAAAAAGGTCCTTTTGGCACTGGCCTCTCCGGACGGACTGCACTGGCACAAAATGCAGGAAGAGCCGGTCCTGACCAACGGCCCATTCGACACCCTCAACATACCGTTCTGGGACACGTGGCGCGGCGAATACGTCATGTATGTCCGAGGCCTGGCGGGTGGAACTACCCCTGAAAAGCGTGAGCATGACATCGGCATCTGGAAGGAAACCTACCGCTGGATTCGACGTACCTCGTCCCCGGACTTCATCAACTGGGGCCCCATGGAGGTAGTCGACCCCGGTGGCGCACCATATGAAGACTTGTATACCAATTCTTGCGTGCAGTATGAACGAGCGCCAGGCACATATCTGATGTTTCCATCGCGATTTATTGCCGCACGCAGCCTTGACCCGGACTGGTCCACCCCTGGCCTCAGTGACATTGTGTTCATGTCCAGCCGAGATGGCATAAACTTCGATCGTAGCTTCATGGAGGCCTTTGTGAGGCCCGGGCTAGACTTCAGCAACTGGCACGAGCGCGGGATCTACATGGAGCGTGGAGTCCTGCAGACCTCCCCCGAAGAGATATCGCTCTTTGGCATGGAGCACAAGGATTTGCCGACGATGCGCATACGCCGCTACTCCCTTCGCACCGACGGTTTCGTGTCGATGAATGCTGGCTTTGACGGCGGCGAGTTCACTACTCATACGATGCGGTTCGAGGGCTCCGAGCTAGAGCTCAACTATTCGACGTCCGCCGTGGGGTCGGTCCGCGTCGAAATCCAGGATGCCGATGGCAACGCGCTCCCGGGCTTCAGCTTGGAAGACTGCCCCGAAAAATTCGGCGATGAGATCGAAGATGTCATGGCCTGGAACAGCGGCGCCAATCTAGGCGACCTCGCCGGCACACCGGTCAGGCTCCGCGTCGCGCTCAAGGACGCTGACTTATACGCGTTCCGCTTCCGATAGCCCATAGACCCGGAAGGTAGTGAGAAATACCCTCACGCATAGGTAGATAAATCGCACAAAAGGGGCTATGCTCTCCTGACGAATCCCCGGTTGGCAGTTTGCGAGTAAAAGGCAAGTGCCGGGTCCACCCCAACTAAGCGTGCGCAGCACCAGCACTAGGAGGCGAGATTGAGACTTATATTGATCGGTTGCGAGTACGTTGGAACATCAACCCTTATTCAGGAGATCAGCGGCTGGGTCGAGCGGGCTATGGGCGGTAAGATGGGAATCCATGATCACTGGAAGGCTCCCCAGCTGTCCCATGCGGAGCACACCAAGGAAGAGAACGAGGGGTTCCTGGCGTTGAGCGCGAACCTCCGAGAGAGCTTCCAGCGCTATCACATGGAGTACCACCTGTCCCCCAGCTTCTATCACGACGCCGATCACACAATGGTGGGGTTCCACATAGACGAGGCGGTTTACGCTCCCCTGTACTATGGCTATGGGGAGCCAAATGAGTACGGCGATCGAGAGCAGGCTGCCAGGACCACTGAGGCCGCGTTACTAGAGATCGCTCGCGACACCGTCCTGATCCTGCTAAAGGCGTCCCCGGAGGCAATCAGGGCACGCATGAAGGCCAACCCGCATGAGAACGCGCTTGTAAAGGATGGCGATGTCGAAAAGGTGCTTGCGGCGTTCGAGGACCAGCATACAAGATCGCTGTTGCGGAAAAAGATTGTCATCGACAACACCGACCTGACCGTGGCCGAGTCGCTGGCGGACTTCGTGACCCAGGTACAGCCGTTTCTCTCACACGCTGACCGCTCCCGGATTCTAACGCGCAACCTGCCGGAATAACACAGGCTCTTTCGCACCCAGATCGCTAAAGCGGTCTGGGTGCGACGAAGGGCAGTACCCTGGCCGGGTTGTCGACCATGAATTTGCGTACCTGGGCCGGCGTCACACCCGCTTCGAGTAGATAGGGTAGGAAGCGCTCCAGAATGAAGGAGTACCCGAAGCCGCCATAGTGCTTCAGGTGGACCTTCCAGCAGACATCATGGGACAGCAGTATCCGGTCCTCGTAGCCCGCCTCCACAAGCGCCGTGATGGCCCTCGCATCCTTGCTCGCGAAAGACTCCCCGAGGTCCTCGGCACGCCCGATCAGGTCGAACTGGATGTAGACGCCGCGCTTCGCCACCTCAAGTACCAGTGGCACGTCGTGCGCCATGAAGTCGGAGTGGCCCATGATAGCCCGGGTCAGATCACCACCCTCTTCGGTGTACACATCTAGCACCTGGAATCTCTCCTCGCCATCGCCTCCCTTGTGGAACGAGACTGCAGCGCCCGTCATTCGACTTGCGTGAGCCGCCGCCCGAACGCTCTTGATGTCGTTGGCGGTCACAGGGCCACCTTGCACCCCGATCTCGCCTATGATGCCTGAGCGGATCCCTGTGGCTCCCACCCCTACGGTGACGTCCCGGACGATCACCGCGGTCAACTCCTCGAT
>CAJWER010000023.1 GCA_913030785.1 uncultured Chloroflexota bacterium
AGATGGTGAAACAGCAGCTGAAAGTTATCGATAATAACATGCACTCACTCATCGCAGAGACAGCTGAGAGCTCGAGGATAGGCGTGGAGCGCGTCCGCCATCTCCTCCAGCCGCTCTTCGACCAGGTGGTGAATCGTTCCTCCAGGGTAGCCGCCGTCTTCCTGAAGTTCGCCTGCAGGGACCCATGTCAGCACCTCAGTGCCTTCGTCTATGGTTGCGACGGCGTAAATGGTGAACTTTCCTGCCTGGACAGCCTCCACCACGTCGTCCCTCAGGGCTAGGTTTTGCATGTTGTCGCGGGGTATCATGACCCCTTGCTTGCCCGTGATCCCCTTGGCTTTGCACACGTCGAAAAAGCCCTCGATCTTCTGGTTCGCGCCCCCTATGGCCTGAACCTCACCGTTTTGATTGATGGACCCGGTGACCGCGATGCCCTGTGCCAGGGGTTTGCCCGAGAGCTGAGACAGGAGTGCGTACAACTCCGTGGAGGAGGCGCTGTCGCCGTCGATCTCGCCGTAGGACCGTTCGAATCCAATGCTTGCCTGCAGCGACAGAGGCCTGGGCTGGCCGTATTTGCCCTGGATGTAGCTGTGAGGATGACGAAGCCCTTGTCATGGATCCTCCCGCTCATACGGGCCTCACGCTCGATATTGAGGAGTTGACCGCGTCCCAGGGACACCCCTGCAGTGATGCGGCTGGGCTTGCCGGAGGCTTGGTCGCCCAGGGACAGAACGGCGAGTCCGTTGATCTGGCCGACCACCTCTCCCTCTGTGTCGATGTGGATGGAGCCGTCTTCGATCATCTCCCTGAGCCGGGCCTCGTCTATTGCCTTCTTGACGTGACTTCCCATCACAACCGTTGCCTTGTCTTTGCTGGCCCAGAAGTCGGACTCGGTAATGATCTGCGACACGTCCATGAACCGCGTGGTCAGCTTATTCTGGTGCTCGACGAGGCGGCTGGAGTTGTCGACGATGCGGGCGACGGCCTCACTGTGGAACGGGCGGAGCTCGTTCTGCTGGCAGCGTGCGGCGACAAAGGACGCGTACTTCATCAGGTTCTTTGGCGAGCGCTCCATCAGGGAGTCGAACTCCGCGGCCACCTTGAAGTAGCGTTTGAAGTCGTCGTCATAGGCCTGCAGGTTTCGCAGTAATGCGGGTGTCCCTACCAGGATTATCCGTACGTTGACAGAGATGGGCTCGGTTCGCAGTGTTGCGGACGGCAAGGCGCTCTACTGTTCGCCGATGTTCTCGATCTGAAGCTCGCGGCTCCGAAGCGTTCGTTTGAGGGTTTCCCACGAAAGGGAGCTGCTCAGGAGGTCCCGGGCCTGGAGCACCAGGTAGCCGCCGTTGGCCCTGTGCAGGGAACCGTACCTGATCATCGTCAGGTCGGTGTTGAAGGTGCCGGCCTGGGCTCTGTACTCGATGCGCCCGAACAGATTGCAGTAGGTGGGACTGTGCTCGAATACGGAGGGAGCGCCCACACAGGCCGAGTTGTCTACCACGTCGTTTACACGGTAGCTTGCGAATAGTTCGTACGGATTGCCGCGGTCCGTGAATCCGGGTATCGGCGGTGGTGTATCCTCATCGGCAGGCTTGAAGATTTCCTGACGTTTGGCCATGTCGGCCTCTACACTTCCCAGATACTCTACGACTTCCGGGAACTCGGCGTACTTGGTCTGGAGTTCGTCGACGATGAGGGTCAGGGTGAAGCGCACGACCTCTGTATCTACATCCTTGGCCCGTTCGATGGCGACCTTACCAAGCCGTTTGAGCTCCGCCGTGGTGTGTTCCACGTCGTGCTGGAGCTCCTCCGCCCGTTCCCTCGTGCCTTCCATCTCTTCATTCGACATTGCGGCGAACTGCTCGGCAGGGATGGGCTGGCCGTTGGCGATAGGGACAGGCGTGATGCCGGTCTGGGTGGGGGTCTGAGGGCAAAGCCACCTTTCTGGGCGCGCTGGTCCATCTCGTCGGTCATGGCCTTGGTCTGGGCCTGCACCTCCTTGAGGGCGTCCTCCACGCGGTGAGTGTAGTCGTCGCTCTCGAACGCACGAGGGATCTCTCTCCTGCAGGTGCCGACGAGTTCCTCCATGTCACGCCGAAGGGTCCTCATCATGCCGCAGGGCAGCTGGATGGCCCTGGGCTGGGCCGGGTCGTCGAAGTTATGGACGTAGCCCCAGTCTGGTGGGGTTGGCTTGTCGGCGGCTATGCGGTCGACGTATGCACGGATGGCCGTGTTGCGTCCGGAGCCGGGGGGGCCGGAGATGAAGATATTGAATCCTGGCTCGTTGATGTCGAGAACTAGCTCAAGGGCGCTGATGGCTCGTTCTTGGCCGATGGTCTCCTCGAGCGGCGACAACTCGTCGGTGGTTTCGAGTCCGAGGGTGGCTGGATCGCAGAATGCGCCGAGGTTTTCGGAGGGTACCTTGAAGCCGTCAGTGGTCATTGGTCGCTCTTGGTATGCATGGGGCGTGGTTCAGATGGTTTGGGTGCTGGCTTCTTTGCCGCGTACGGCTTTTTGACTTTGATGCTCTCAAGCTCCCACATGGTTGCGCGGCGTTCGGATGGGTCTGTGGTTTTGGCCATTGTACAGCGGGTTGAACGGGGCGCCTGACTGGTCGCCGAGCGGTTGTTCCTCGACCGCGTGCCCTTTACAATGCGAGCCGAATCATCTGCCCGTAAATTGGAGTGTATTGCTATGCCTGAAAAACTTCCCCGCGTGGTTCTTGGCCGAACAGGGCTTGAGGTCACACGTCTGGGGTTTGGTACGGCATTGCATGGGGCGAGTCGGCCCAGAATGCCCTTGGAGCAGGTGAAGAGACTTTACGATGGCGTGCTCGATTCGGGGATCAATTTTATTGACACGGCTCACGATTATGTCGATAGCGAGGAGATGATCGGTCGGCTGGCGGCGCACAGGTATTCGGAGTTCTACCTGGCGTCCAAGTGTGGGTGCACCGAGTCGGACGGCGTTCAGGACAATTCGAAGCACGAATGGACACGGGACAACCTGATTCGCGGCGTCGAGGTGAGCCTGGAGCGTCTCGGCAGGGATAGTATCGACGTCATGCAGCTCCATAATCCCACGGTGGAGGAGTGCGAGGCGGGCGGGCTAGTGGAGGCTCTGGAGGAGATGCGTTCTCGTGGCATGGTGTGCTTTATCGGTGTCTCCACGACGGTGCCCCATCTGCCAACTTTCCTGGAGTGGGGGGTTTTTGACGTGTTCCAGATCCCGTATTCGGCCCTGGAGCCGGAGCATGACGAGTGGATCACGAAGGCAGGCGAGGCGGGAATCGGCATCGTGATCCGCGGTGGCATCGCCCAGGGTGAGCCGAATGTTGGGCTTGGGACGACTGACAGGTGGGCGGGTTTTCGGCGTGAAGGGCTCGACGAGCTCCTGGAGGATGACGAGAGTAGCTCGTCGTTCATCTTGCGCTACACGCTCAGTCACCCACATGTCCACACGGTGATTGTGGGCACGACTAGTCTCGATCACCTGGCGGAGAATGTGAAGGCGACGCTTCGAGGGCCTCTGTCACCCAACGTGTACACGGAAGCAAAGCGCAGACTCACTGCTGCGCAGGCTTAGTGTGCTGCGCACGCTGGATGGGGTGGGGCTCGGGCACTTCTTGGGAGGTGCTGGATGTGGGCTGGGGGGTCTGTCAGAAGAAAGTCTCGCGCCCCTGCAAACGTAGTTCATTGACCGATGCCCGTGATATTTCAGACCACTAGGCCGGAGGGACACTCATGAAGCTGCTGGTTATCTCAGGGGGGACTCACCCCTATGCCGAAAGCACTCCGGTGCTAATGGATTTTCTGATACAGGCCGGCCACGAGGCTACTTTGACTGAGGACGCTTCGGTGCTGGCGTCTGCCGATCTGGGCGATTTCGACGTGTTGGTCTTCAATACGCTGCGGCGAGAGGGGACTACGCTGACGGTGGATGAGCAGGTCGGTATGACCCGTTTCATAGGCGGGGGCAAGGGATTTGTGTGTCTGCATATCTCTGGGTGTGCACCGGAGGGTTGGTCCGAGTACCACGATGTTACTGGCGGTGGCTGGATATACGGGACCAGCACGCATCCGCCGTACGGCCAGTTTTCGGTCAGCGTGGACAACGCGGGCCACCCCTGCGCCGACGGGATTTCGAACTTCCTGACCAACGACGAGTTGTACACGAAGCTTGGCTGGCGGGACGGCAATGACGTCTTCATGAGCGCGTATCTGGACGGTGAGACGCAGCCGATGGCATGGACCCGCAAGTACGGCAACGGCCGTGTCTTTGCCACGACTCTGGGTCATGACGGCCTCAGCTTCAAGACACCCCCATTCCAGCGCTTGGTCCTCAACGGCGTGAACTGGGCGGGTATTACACAGGCGAAGTGAGGTAGGGCGCGGTGTCGCCGTCTCCGTGAGCAACGGCCAGCGCGTGATGGTTCGACAGGCTCACCAAGGGCGAAAGTTACGTCAGTGGAGGTGGGGTTGGTTTGGACGCGGATATCTATCTTAAACAAGAGATTGATCTTCGGCACGAGGGTCGCTCGTTGCGGCTCAGGGTGGCCCAGGACCTGTTCAGCAGCTTCCAGGCCGATGCGGGTACCCGGCTGCTTCTTAGGACACTTTCTGGCGTTGAGGGCGAACGGGTTTTGGACCTTGGATGTGGCTATGGTCCCCTGGGACTGGCCCTTGCGGCGGTTGGGTCGCACTCCGACGTGCATATGGTGGACCGGGACGCGCTGGCTGTTGAGTACTCTCGCCAGAACGCGGTTCTTAATGGGCTAGGGGGTGTCGAAGCTTACGGCTCGCTTGGCTACGATGACGTTGCGGATCCGGGCTTCGACCTTGTGGTGTGTAACGTTCCGGGCAAGGCGGGGGCGCCTGTGATCGAGCATCTGTTGCTTGGGGCGGAGCGCCATGTTGCATCGGGCGGGTTGGTGGCCATTGTGGTCGTGGACGCACTTGCGGCAGCGGTCGAGGGCACGCTGAATCTCGCTCCGGGCGTTGAGATTGTGCTGAAGGAGGAGGGCGCAAGGCACGTTGTCTTTCACTATCGATTCCTCAGTGGCGCTCTCGATATGTCGGATCCGGGATGGCATGGACTTGAGGTGTATCGACGAGGTGAAGGCTCCGTCGAGGTTCGCGGGCACGACTATCTGGTTGAGACGGCCTATGGATTGCCGGAGTTCGACACCATGGCATTCACAACCGGACTGCTGGCAGCCACTTTGGACGGGAAACACGAAGAAAGTGTGAGCCGGGCGCTGGTCGTTAATCCGGGACAGGGGCATGTGCCGGTGGCGCTGTTGAAGTTGTTCGAGCCGGATGAGGTGGTGCTGGCCGGGCGCGATCTCTTGGAGTTGCGCTATTCCAGGAAGAATCTAGTTGCCAGTGGACTGCCCAAGGAGCAGATTTCGGTTGCACACCAGGTTGGAGCGCTGATCGATGATGGCCGGCCTGTCGATCTGATCGCGGTGCGTTTTGGGGGCGGCGACGGTCCCGAGGTTCTGGCGGCTCTAATTGGCGATGCAGCGTCGCAGGTGAGGTCGGGCGGGCGTGTCGTCGTGTCAGGCGGTTCCACAGCAATCTCCAGGATTACGAAGTTGCTAGGTCGGGACAAGAGGCTCCGAGTGGAGGGCCGCAGGCGCAAGAAGGGCAGTGCGGTGCTGATGATGCGTGCGCCGTAGCGCAATATTAGCCGCCACGCCCCCAGAGTGGGTGTTTGAAAGAGGGGTTGGCGTCGCGGTTTGATGAGCGCTGGGACGGTTTTGGAGTATCCGATTCTCCTTCGGCGATGCTCTTTCGGATCACTGCTTGCTGACGGCGTGCGTCGCGACGAGTCGGGAGCGTGCTCAGGTGGTGTGCCAGGTCGACCAGGCTGGCCAGGTTGTGGACCGGCAGCAGGTTATCGATGTAGGGGAGCGCGGCTTGCATGCCCCGGGTTGCGGGCTCGTAGTCCGGCGCGCCGAGAAGTGGATTGAGCCAGATGAGCCGGTGGCAGCTTCGCTGGAGGCGTGCCATTTCGACCTGTAGGAGGTCCGGCTCTCCGCGGTCCCAGCCATCCGAGATCACCAAAACCACCGCCCCTCTACCCAGGACTCGTCTCGTCCAGTCGTAGTTGAAGGACTTGAGCGCCTCGCCGATCCTTGTGCCCCCGGCCCAGTCAGGGACGGCTCGGGCGACATCGCTCACCGCTTCGTCGATGTCTTTGTGAGCCAGGTGTCCGGTGATACGGGTGAGCCTGGTTGCGAACAGGAACGCCTCGACCTGGTCCGGTCCGGAGGCGATGGAGTGGATGAAGTGGAGGAGCATCCGGGTGTAGCGCTCCATGGAGCCGCTGACGTCGCATATGAGAACCAGGGGCCGGGGCTTTTGCCGTCGCCGTTGATAGGGCAGCTCCACAATCTCGCCGCCATACCTGAGATTGCTGCGCATGAGACGTCTCGGATCGAGGGACGAGCCTTTTCCCGGGGTCCAGCGCCGCGTCTTGCGCATGCCCTGGTCCCAGTCTAGCCCCGCCATCATTGCCTGGGCCTGTGCGAACTCCTCGACGGTGTATTGGGCGAAGTCCTTTGTGCGCAGGACCTCTCTGGCGCTGTAGGTCCGTGTGAGGTCGACACGGTCATCGTTTTCGTTTGAGTCCGGTTCGGACCCGGAATCGGAGTCAGGTCCGGGGGGCGCGACCTGGGGCCGCCGGAAACGTCTTTGCTCGCCGAGGGACCGCAGGTCAAGTGTGGTCAGGTCGTCCCGTTTTGCGCGCCAGAACACCTCAAAGGCTTCGTCGAAGAGGGCTAGATGCTGTTGGCGATGTACGAGTACTGTCTTGAGGGCATCGCTGAGGTCGCGCTTGCGCCTGACGCCGACGAGATCTAGGACTCGCACGGCATCCAGCATACGTCCAGTGTGGATGTTGAGTCCGAGGCCCCGGAGGACGCGGCCGAACAGCAGCAGATTGCGGAGGAGGTGGCCGCCCTTGGCCTCGGTCCGCTTGCCGGTCATTGTGGTTGGCGGTTGAGCGCCGCGAATGGCCCGCCGTTGATTTTCACTGGGCGAGACTCCCGATGGAGGCCAGCGTTTTTTCTGGCGCCAGCATCACGAATACGATGAGCGCCAGGGAGAGTATGATCGAGGCTGTCCAGGCTCCGATCAGCGCTGTCTTTGGGCCCTCCGACGCGTTAACTCGGTCGATGAGTGACGCTCCTAATCCGAAGATCACTATGGACAGCATAGATGTAAACAGGAGCTGGATTCCGACGGTGATCGAGAGGTAGGGTGATGTGAATAGGTTGTCCGATGCTTTGTAGAGCATCTGGAGATAATCGACCTGGCCGTTGATGAAGCTGAACCACAGGTTTGCCTGCGGCAGGAACAGCCCGCCGAGGAGCAGCATGTGTATGCCGCCATAGAGCGAACCGAAGCCTAACCACCTCACCAGGCTGCGGGGTCCACGGTCCCGATAGCTGGAGAAGGTCGGCCTTCCGCCGTAGATGAACCATGCACCGGGAACAACGACCAGAACGCTCACCAGGGCGCTGAGGCCCCCGAAGTATAAAGATTGTGAGAAGGGCAGGTGTTCTGGGACCTGCGGCGGTATCGTGCGGGATAGGAGGTTAACCAGAATCGTACTGGCGCCGACGATCGCCCCGAAAATCGCGAGTGAGGCGGTGAAGCGTACGCGCTCCCAGTCTACGCCCTCAGGTCCGAGGGGTTGCGTGGTTGGTTGTGCGTTGGCGATGGTGGCCATCTAGCGTTCCTCCCCCGAGCCTATGGAGAGCGAGCAATTCTGTCGGAAGGAGCAGTCGAGCAGCCAGTCTGGATGGTTGTAGCCATAGATAAGGGTGAAGTGAAAAGGCTCAGGCTCCAGCGGGTAGTAGCCCGATACTACCAGACGAGTCCCCACCCCTGTCGTTGAGCAGCCTCCGCCGAAGGAGCCGCAGGAGGTGATCAAGTGCCACCCAGACGGATCGAGCACCGGCTCGATGTCAGTAATACGTGAGAGGTCGATCTGCCCGACGAGTTGATCGAATGTGCTTTTGAGAGAAGAGCTGACTACCTCTTCTATGACCGTTTCAGGGAGGCTGTCGACGAAGGCCACGAAATCGCCCTGCATTATCGCCGGGCCAAGGTCAGCCATCGTGTCCTTCACGAACTGCAGGACCCGGGGTTCCAACGGCACACCCGTGAACCATGCGCCGGGTCCGATTGCGCCGGTCATCCGGTTGGTTACGACATTGACCTTCCATCCATCCTCGTTCACCATTTCGATGACGAAGGGGAATACCGTGCCTGATTCGGTCTGAATGGTGCCTTTCAGCCCCATGGCACCATTTTTCGGCATGGTCCGACGCCACACGGGCAGCAGCTCAAAGTTCAGGGAACCGATCGCCTCCAATTCGGAGGCGAAGCGCGATGAGTCTTGCTCCTCCTGGAACCGAGTCGAGGTAAGGGCGTAGGATTGCGCGGCATCGGTTCCGCCTAGCGTTTCGAGGAACGCGTTGGCGGAGGATGCGGCATCTGCCGTGGACACCATGAGCCACAGGAACACCGAGATAAAGAACACCACTACAGTTAGCAGTGTCAGGCCGATGCCGAGGCCGGCGAACTTGGCTATGCGTAGGTAGTTGCGTGTGGACTCTTGGTAGTATGCAACCATTATCGTGGGTGACCGGTGGTGGAGGGTCAAGGCCACTCCGGCATCCGGTCTTTTGCTCCTATTATCTGGTTATCGTCTACGACCGCCGCGTCGAGCGGCCGGGTTTCGGACCCGGTCCAACATCGCTTTCACTGGCTCGCCGCGAACGGCCTCCACGTCCTCGTGGTACTTGAGCAGGATGCCCAGCGTGTCGTCGATCACGGACGGCTCCAACTCTTTCTGGTCCAGGGCCACAAGTGCCGCAGTCCAGTCCAGGGTCTCGGC
Source organism: uncultured Chloroflexota bacterium (assembly GCA_913030785.1). GTDB lineage: Bacteria > Chloroflexota > Dehalococcoidia > Lucifugimonadales > CAJWER01 > CAJWER01. The sequence continues at coordinate 8,911 of CAJWER010000023.1, forward strand.
GACGCCGGCGACCTTGTACAACTCGGTCGAGCGGAGCTCCTGCACGAAGGATGTGACCTGCTCGGCAAGTTTGCGAGACGCTTCCGGAACCTTCGTCGTGACTATCTGGAGCTCCTTACGGAAGTCGGGATACTCAATCCAGAAGTACAAGCAGCGGCGTTTGAGCGCGTCGTGCACCTCTCGCGTACGGTTTGATGTTATTACCACGATGGGCGGTTGCTCTGCGCGGACTGTACCCAGTTCGGGGATCGTTACCTGATAGTCCGATAGCAGTTCCAGCAGGAAACCCTCGAACTCTTCGTCTGCCCGGTCTATCTCGTCTATGAGCAGGACGGGCGGGCGCTCCCGCGAGTTGTCTATAGCCTGGAGAAGTGGCCGCTTAATCAGGAACCGGTCGCTGAACAGTTCCTCGGCACTGGTGTCGCTGTTTCCATCGCCGGCTGCCTCGCGAAGTCGTATCTCTAGGAGTTGGCGCGCGTAGTTCCACTCGTAGACGGCGTGGGAGGCGTCGAGCCCTTCGTAGCACTGTAGGCGGATCAGGTCGGTGCCCAGGGTGGAGGCCAGCACCTTAGCGACCTCGGTCTTCCCGACGCCGGCCTCGCCCTCCAGGAACAGGGGGCGTTGGAGCTTCAACGCAAGGTAAATGGAGACAGCGAGGCCCCTGTCTGCCACGTACAGGTGCTCTCTAAGGGATTTTTCGGTAGCGTCGACTGAAGCCGGACTGGCGTCGGCAATGTTCAAGGGATGCTATCTCCGTAGGGCCGGGACAACGCTCTTACAAGGATAACACGATAGCAAAGGGATCGGCGGGGTTTCAATGACGCAGCCGATTTACTAGGTAAGGGCGCACTGTGAGTAGGGCTATCTCGGGAAGGCTGTTGCCCGCCGTCTCAGGGCCCAGGCGACGAGGAGCACGAAGGCACCGGCTAGGGCCGCCAGCTCCCAAGGATGCAATCCCTGGGACCGACGCCACTTGCTGGACTTTTATGGTGATCGTGGCATGTCGAAGCACGGCGGGTCCGCAGCGATTGCCAGGCCTGGGACGATCGCCATCAGCATCAGGACAAGCCCCATGCCAAGAATCGGGGCTGTCCTGGTCAGTCCCAAACGACATCTGTGAGTCATCAACGGCCCTCCGAAGGTTGCCGGCACGTGCCGTGACCACCGGTAGGGACGCGTCAGGACCAGACTATCCGGCGCGTACCGCCGCTGCGGTGATGGCCCGCCCGACGTACACGGTTGCGACCGAGCGGCGGTACTCGGCTGAGGCGAAGATGTCGCCGATCACATCGTCGCCAAGGTCATCGGACGCGTTGGCGGCGGCCGTGGCGATTGTGTCCTCATCCAGCGCATTGCCGGTGAGGGCGGCTTCGACCAGTGCGGCCCTTGTAGGGCTGGATACCAGGCCGCCGAGGACGACGCTGGCCGCGGTGCACTTGCCGCCACTTACGGTAACGATGGCCGCGGCGCCAATGACGGCGTATCGCGAGGCTGGGTGGGAGAATTTTGAGTAGGCCGAGCCCTGGCCGGAGGCTGAGGCGGGTATTTCGACGGACGTTAGCACTTCGTTTGCCGCCAGCGCGGTGGACATCAGGCCCTGGAAGAAGCCGGCGGCGGGTATGGATCTCTCACCGATTGGTCCAGTTACGCCAAAGGTGGCTCCGAGGGCTGTCAGGACCGTCGGAAGGTCTGATGCCGGGTCGGCGTGGGCGACGTTGCCGCCGATGGTGCCGCGGTTGCGCACCTGGGGATCGCCGATCATGGCTGCCGCCTCGGCGAGCATTGGAGATGCCTGTTGCACGGCATCCGAGGATGCGATGTCTGCATGGGGTGTGAGCGCACCGATCTTCAGGACTCCGTTGCTTTGCTCAATGCCCTTCATGCCGGAGACGTGGCCGATGTCAATGAGGGCCGAGGGCTCCGCCAACCGCAGCTTCATCAGCGGTATCAGGCTGTGACCGCCGGCCAGAAGCTTTGCGCCGTCGTGTTGTTGTAGGAGACTAACTGCCTCCGCGACCGAGCCTGCGCGATAGTAGTCTACAGATGCTGAGTACATGGCTAGCTCCCTTCCTCGTCTTGGATGGCGCGCCATACCTTTTCGGGTGTCAGCGGCATGTCTATCTTGCCTACGCCGAAGGGCTTGAGGGCGTCCATCACCGCGTTGTAGGTGGTAACGGTCGACGCGATGGTCCCCGTCTCGCCCACGCCCTTGATGCCAAGGGGATGGTGCGGTGACTCGGTCACGGTGCTTAGCGTCTCTACGTTGGGCGCCGTGTCTGCCCTGGGTATCGCGTAGTCCAGCATCGAGCCGGTGACGAGCTGGCCCTGGTCGTCGTAGACCGCGCCCTCCCACAGCACCGGGCCGATTCCCTGGACGACACCGCCGTGGACCTGCCCCTCGACGATCATGGGGTTGATCTGGGGTCCGCAGTCGTCGACTGCCAGGTAGCTCCTCACGTCAACGTGGCCGGTGTCAGGGTCGACCTCGACGACTGCCACGTGGACGCCGAATGGGTATGTAAAGTTGGGCGGGTCATAAAAGACCGTGGCCTCCAGACCGGGCTCCATGCCTTCTGGCATGTCCCACGCCACGTTTGCCATGAGGGCGATGTCCTGAATGCTCTTGGACTGGTCGCGGGACCCCTTGACGAAGAAGTCGCCGTCCTCATAGTCGATGTCCTCGGTGGCCGCTTCCAACAGATGGGCTGCGAGCACCTTGGCCTTCTCCGCGATCTTGCGCACCGACAACGCGACTGCTGCACCCGCCACCGCTGTGGTGCGGCTGCCGTAGGTTCCCCAACCCATTGGGGTGTTGTCTGTGTCGCCGTGGATCAGCTCGACATCATCGGTGTCGACCCCCAGTCCGTCCGAAACGATCTGGGCGAACGTGGTCTCTTCACCCTGGCCGTGGGGAGAGGCGCCTGTGTAGATGTTGACCTTGCCTGTCGGGTGGAACCTCACGGTCGCGCTCTCCCACAGGCCGCCCTGGAAACCGACTGCGCCGGCGACCTGGGAGGGGCCTAGGCCGCACATCTCAGCGTACGATGAGACACCGATACCTATGTAGCGGCCCTGGGCTCGCAGGGTTTCCTGCTCTTTTCGCAGGTCGTCGTAGCCGGCGTGATCGAGAGCCAGGTCCAGTGCCGCCTCGTAGTTGCCGGAATCGTAGGTCAGGCCGGTGGCTACGTCGTGCCCGTCCTCGAATGGGGGAATAAGGTTCTTCCTTCGGACCGCAACCGGGTCCATGCCTAACTCGTCTGCAAGCAGGTCGACAAGCCTCTCCACGAGGAACGTGGCCTCGGGCCTTCCGGCACCCCTGTACGCGTCGACAGGCGCTGCGTTGTTGAAGACGCCGTACACGTCGCCCTTGATGTTCGGGATGTCGTAGGCGCCGCTGTACATGAGGCCGTGGAGGATCGTGGGGATGCCGGGACCTGCTGTAGACAGATATGCGCCCATCCCAGCGTAGACCTTCGTGCGCAGTCCGGTGATCTTGCCGTCCTTGGTCGCGGCCATCTCGACATGCTGGACGTGGTCGCGGCCGTGGATTGTGGCCAGGTAGCCTTCGCTACGGGTGGCGGTCCACTTGACGGGACGACCTGTCTGCATGGCGCAAAACGCCGCTATGACCTCATCCGCGTAGAAGGGGATTTTGCTGCCGAAGCCCCCGCCTACCTCGGTGGCGATGACACGGATCTTATGTTCCGGCACATCGGTTACGACGCTCATCAGGAACCGAGCGATATGGGGGTTCTGGGAGGTGCTCCAGACAGTCAGTTCGCCCATTGATGCTAGCCACTGGGCGACGGCGGAGCGTGGCTCCATCGCATTGGGGATCAGCCTCTGGTGGACGATCCGCTCGCCAACGGTCACCTCCGCCGCTTCGAATGCCGCGTCGGCGTCGCCACCTGCGACAACCCAGTGGAAAGCCTGGTTGCCAGGGGCGTCGTCGTGGAGTTGGGGCGCGCCCGGCTGGGCGGCTTCCTCGGGGTCTATGACGACTGGCAACTGCTCGTAGTCGACGGTAATGCCGGCGAGGGCGTCCTCGGCATCATAGCGGCTCTCGGCCACCACGACGGCCACGGCGTCTCCGACATAGCGCACCACGTCCCTCGCGATCGCGGGATGGTCCACGGCCTTCAGGTCGGAGTCCGGGACCAGCCATGCGCACGGCACGCCGTTGAGCGAGGCTGTATCCTCACCCGTAAATACCGCTACGACACCGTCCCGTGACGCGGCGTCTGTAATGTCGATGCTCTTGATCGTTGCATGGGCATAGGGGCTGCGAAGGATCGCGGCGTATGCCATGCCGGGCAGGGTTACGTCGTCGGTGTAGATTGCGCCTCCGGTGATGAGCCGGGGATCCTCACGTCGCCGGATACCGGAGCCGAATATCCTTGTGGTCATGACTGTCCTCCAATTACCGACGCGGCCTCTTGGACGGCTCGCACGATGTTGACGTAGCCGGTGCACCTGCACATGTTGCCCTCAAGCCCGTGGCGGATCTCCTCCGGTGATGGGGCCGGGTTGACCCTCAGGAGCTCGTTGGCAGCGATTATCATGCCGGGGGTGCAGAAGCCGCACTGAAGGCCGTGTTTGTTCCAGAAGGCTTCCTGCAGCGGGTGCAGTCCGCCCTTGGGCGCCAGGCCCTCTATTGTCGTGATGGATGCGCCGTCGGCCTGTACTGCGAGGGTGGTACATGACTTCACCGCCACGCCGTCCATGATGATCGTGCAGGCGCCGCACTGGCTGGTGTCGCAGCCTACCTTTGCTCCGGTGAGCCCTATGGTGTCCCGGATGAAGTGGACGAGGAGCTGTCGTGGCTCGACATCCTGACAATGTACTTTGCCGTTGACGGTGATCTCCACTGATACTTTCACGAGTAGTACCTCCTCGAGCGTTGGCCTTTTCGGGCCGAATCCGGGGGCTGGCGTAGGCTGTCCAGCTTACTGAAGTGGCTGCAAATGTATGGTAGGCAGGCAGTGGTGTCAACAAAGTGAAAAGTGTCACAGTCCAGCTTTGGTGTGGGTTCTCCTGATGAGCTTCTGACAGGCTGTCGATGAGAGATTCGCCGGCCCTCCCCCCGCCTAAGAGAATAGATAGGGAATTCTTGTTAGGGACACCCTCACGTACCCGGCAGATGGGCTTTCGCCCCTCTGCACACCCTCTTTGCGTAGTGTGCGAGCTTTGAGTCAGGGTTCAGGTCTTGAGCATTCGGGCAGTGGAAGTGAAGGCTTTCCAGCCCTTTCCGACTAAGGAAGACAGGCAGACATTTGATGTGAGGGACATCTCGGGTACCGGGCGTCTGGCTTAGTCTCTTTGTGTGGCGGGCCAGGCGGAGGCCCCACGGCCCTGGCCCCTACGGGGAGGCGGTGGATGACGGAACAACGCGAACTGTAATGCCTAGCCTCCAGCCCTTGATGCACCGGTTGAAACGGTGAAATTGTGCTGGTATCCTTCTCACCCAAGCTAGCCTTTTGATGGCGACGGCTTGTGATTTGCAAATTTGTCTGGGAGGGGATCACAGATGGCAGATACCGAGGAGAGGGCCGAGGTCGACGAGGCCGAAATTGCCGCTCATTGGAAAGAAGAGGAGTGGATACACCCATCCGAGAGCTTTGTCGCCCAGGCGAATATGGCGGACGAAGCGGTGCTGGAGCGCTTCGCCCAGGACAAGTTCCCGGAGTCTTTCCGTGAATATGCAGACCTCCTGGATTGGGATGAGCCCTGGCATACGACGCTCGATTCGTCGAACCCTCCGTTCTGGAACTGGTTCGTGGGAGGCAAGCTCAACGCGTCCTATAACTGCGTCGACCGCCACCTTGAAAAGAACCGCAACAAGGCGGCCTTCATATTCGTCCCCGAGGACGAGGGCGAGGTGGACCAGGTAATCACCTATCAGGACCTCTATGTGCGCGTTAACGAGTTCGCGGCGCTGCTACAAGACTTCTGTGGGCTCAAGGCGGGTGACCGGGTGACGCTCCACATGCCGATGACGCCGGAGTTGCCGGTAGTGATGCTGGCCTGCGCGAGGATTGGCGTTATCCATTCTCAGGTCTTCGGCGGGTTTAGCGGGACGGCATGTGGCGAGCGCATTGTGGACTCCGAGAGCCATGTCCTGATTACGACGGATGCATACTGGCGCTCGGGTAAGCTGTTGGATCACAAGGAGAAGGCCGACGAGGCTGTGGCCAAGGCGGCTGAGAGCGGCGTCGTTGTCGACAAGGTGCTGGTGTGGCGTCGCTACCCCGGCAAGGTGTCAGCTGCGACTCCGATGGTTGGCGGGCGAGATTTTTACGTAGACGAGCTGATGAAGGACTACAAGGGGCGGCGTGTTGCACCTCTGTCAATGTCCTCCGATGCGCCTCTGTTCCTGATGTACACATCTGGGACGACCGCGAAGCCCAAGGGGTGCCAGCACAGCACAGGTGGCTACTTGGCCTACGCGGCCGGAACGGCGAAGTACTACCAGGACATCCACCCGGAGGATGTGTACTGGTGTATGGCGGACATCGGCTGGATCACCGGCCACAGCTACATCGTCTATGGCCCGCTCGCCAACGGAGCCACCACGGTGATGTACGAAGGAGCTCCCAACTGGCCCGATGAAGGACGGTTCTGGAATATCGTCGAAAAGTACAAGGTCTCGATCTTCTACACCGCACCCACCGCCATTCGAGCCTTCATCAAGTGGGGCGACGATTGGCCCGGACAAGCCGACCTCTCGAGCCTCAGACTGCTGGGCACCGTCGGAGAACCAATCAACCCCGAGGCCTGGATGTGGTACCGGAAAGTGATCGGAGCCGAAAAATGCCCGATCGTCGACACCTGGTGGCAAACCGAAACCGGCTGCATCATGCTCAGCCCACTGCCCGGTGTCACCACGACCAAGCCGGGCAGCTGCACCATGCCACTGCCTGGTGTCGTTCCCGATATCGTGACCAAGGATGGCGAAAGCCTGGACGACAACCTCGGTGGACTGCTCGTCCTGAAACAGCCTTGGCCCTCCATGCTCAGAACGCTCTACGGTGACCACGATCGGTTCCTCGAGACCTACTTCAGCGAAATACCCGGTTCCTACTTCGCTGGAGACGGGGCCCGCAGAGACGAAGACGGATGTTACTGGATCATGGGCCGAGTCGATGACGTGCTCAACGTCGCCGGACATCGACTCAGTACCATGGAAATCGAAAGCGCACTCGTGTCACACCCGCAGGTCGCCGAAGCCGCCGTCGTCGGATTCCCGCACGAACTCAAGGGCGAAGGTATCTGCTGCTTCGTCACCATGACCGTCCAAGACCAATCCGAAGAACTCAAGGCCGAACTGATCGCGCATGTCCGCGAACAAATCGGAGCCATCGCCACGCCCGACAAGATCCGTTTCGCCGCCGCCGTGCCCAAGACTCGCAGTGGGAAAATCATGAGACGGTTGCTCAGGGACATTGCGGCGGGACGTGAAGAGGTCGGTGACACGACGACGCTCGAAGACTACACCGTGCTCGCCTCGCTCCGAGACGACGAGTAACCCAGCAGACCGACTCCGTGCCACGAAAAACGCTCCGCACACTCTTCGACTACTCGGCGTTCCTGATCGCAGGAACGCTGGTCGCCTTCGCGTGGGCCAACATCGATCTCGATTCCTACAACTCATTCGTCAACGCACCACTGTTCGACACCGCTGAACATCTCGAAGCGGGATCGGATCAGGCGGCCGAGCATCCTGAGTCGGAATCGCATGGGCCCAATACGGTCAAGGGCCTGGTCAATCACATCCTGATGTGCTTCTTCTTCGCACTGGCGGCGAAGGAGATCTGGGAATCGCTGCTCCCCGGCGGACACCTCTCGTCACCTCGCAAGGCGGCGATGCCGCTGGTGGCCACCGCCGGAGGAATCCTCGGGCCGGCACTGCTCTATGTCGCCGGTTGTGTGGCTCTTGGTGAGTCCGAGTTGGTCCGCGGCTGGGCAATACCCTGTGCCACCGATATCGCCTTCAGCTTCCTGATCGCTCGCTATATCTTCGGAGCCGGGCACGCCGCTATCCCCTTCCTGCTGCTGGTCGCCGTCGCCGACGACGCCGTGGGCCTGATCATCCTGGCTACCGTGTACCCCGAATCGGGAGGCAACCTGTGGGGGTTCCTGGGCTGCCTGGTCGCGGCGGTGGGAATCGGCATGCTGCTGAACCGACTGGGAGTCAAGTCGTTCTGGCCCTACCTGCTGGTGCCGGGAATCATCAGCTGGTACGGGTTCCACATCGGTGGAGTCCACCCCGCACTCGCGCTGATCCCGGTGATCCCCACCATGCCCCACGCCAAGAAGGACATCGGGCTCTTCAGCGACGAGGAAGCAGACCGCAAGGACACGCTCAGTGCCTTCGAACACTGGTGGCAGAACCCGGTCGAACTGATCCTGGGAGCCTTCGGGCTGGTCAACGCCGGAGTGGCCCTGGGCAGCGTCGGGGCCGCGACCTGGCTGGTGCTGGGCGGGCTGCTGATCGGCAAACCGATCGGCATCACGCTGTTTGCATGGCTGGGCCACAAGTGCGGGCTGTCGATGCCCCAGGGCATGCAGGTCCGCGATGTCCTGGTCATCGGCACCGCCGCGGGAGTCGGCTTCACCGTGGCACTGTTCGTCACCGGCGTGGCGTTTCGGCACATGGCCGAGGCCGAAGATGCTGCCAGCATGGGAGCACTGGGCTCGTTTGCCGGCATGATCCTGACGGTGATCGTCGCCCGGCTGATGAAGGTCAAGAAGACCGGCGGCTGATCCGCCTCGCCGCGATCCAAGACACCAGGATCTCCAGTCGACACAAGCTCACGTCCCGCTTCATTGCGGCGGGTGATCTTCGTCGGGCAGGTCGCTGCCGGTGATCGAGCGATACAACGAACCGGCCAGGCTGCGCCAGACCACATCGGGCTCAACCACCAGGCACCCCCGCGACCGCGCCTCGGTCAAGGCCTCGGTGTCCTCACGGCCGGCGGCCACGTCGAGCACGTGCATCGGAGGCCTCAGGAAGGACGGGTTGAGTTGTCCTCGTCCGGGACCCAGCTCGAGGTCCGGATCGGCCAGCACCACGACATCGGCCAGCGTGTCATAGAGACTCTGTGACGGAATGAAGCGGGCGTCGCTGGCGGCGGCCAGTTGCCGAGCCGAAACGTCGTCTCGGCCACAGACGCTGACCAGTCCCTGCCGCCGCGAGGCTCCGAAGAGCATCGTCCGGGCCAGCGGGCCGGTACCGATCACCAGCACGTTCCGCCCCTGCAGCGGCCGCTCGCCACCACCCTCCAGAGTCGCCTCCAGGGCCAGCAACGCCGCCCGCCACAGGCACCCGTACCCCTTCCAGGTCCCCTCGGTGTGCATCAACAGGTCCACCGGTCCATCTTCTCCCAATGCCTGCTCACGACTCTCGGCCAATTCGCCCAGCCGCAGGTCCCCCGCCGACCGACCCACCACTCCGCCGACCTTCAACAACTCCAGCATCTGCTTCAAACGTCCGGTGTCCTGCCAAGCCAACGGCAGCCAGCGGACGTCGAGACCGTCGGCCTCGGCCGCCTGGTTGAACAGGCCGACCAGTTCCATGGTCCCGTCGTCGAACCCGTCGATTCCGATGAAGCGGGTCGTGGCACTGATCGAGCGCCAACGGTGGATCTCGTCGAGATCACTCACCGTCGGTTGACCCTCGTAGGCCTCCATCCCACGCTCCAACGCCGCGTAGATCCACGGCGAACCGTACTTGCGACACAGCAGCGAGAAGGTCAACCCGCAGGGTCCCAGGCCCATGCCGACCACCGGCAGATCCCGCTTCTGGCTGACCGTCGACAGCAACGGCCAGGCAGCCTCCAGCGTCGGGGTCGCAGACATCCGCGGTGCAATTGTTGCTGTCCTGGCACACCACTGGCGTGCCCGTGCACGAGCCATCTTCGCAGTGGTCGAATGCGGTGCATTCGTTGTTGTCGTTACACTTCGTCGGATAATTGCAGGCCTTCTCTTCCACATCGCATTGGGTGAGCGTGCATTCGTCGTCGTCTTCGCACTGGGTGTTGCTGGTGCAACAGCCATCGAGAGAGTTATGAGCGCACTCGCCGCTTGCGCACGTATCCTGGGTGCATGGATCTCCGTCATCGCAATCAGGAGGCGTAGTACCAAAACAAATCCCGTCAGAACATGCGTCCACTGTGGTGCAAGCGTTTCCATCGTTACAGGCACCAACCGAGACAGTGTCGACACACACACGACACAAAGGTAACACACCCTGGCTCTTTACACAACACTCTCAACACGCACACTAAGTGTGTGTCACTAGAGATGTGCGTGTGCTGTGATGACGAGGGGTGCAGGAGGAAGCAAAGGCAGTGGCGTCACGGCGGTGGCAAGTCGAGTTGAGCGTGCTGCACTCGCCTTCGCCACTTCTTATAGTTCGACATGCTCGCTCCCGTGGAGGACCAGGCTTCCTTCTCGCTCATCCCGGGCCGCCCCATCTGAATCAGCACGGCGTGTAGCGCCTTGATCGTTCCACTCTCCGGCCTCCTCGACCCAAGCGCTGTCGCCAGATGGTGAACAAGCTGGTAGATCTCAGTCTCGGTACGCGCGACCTGCGCGCGTTGAAGAGCGACATGCAGCGCCTGCTGCCGGGGTGTCATGGGTTGATTGCCCCCCTGCCACTGTGGTCTGTTGTCGACGACCTCCCGCACGCCGTGGGAGATCACGTGGACGGGCACGCGCTGCTGCGCCACCGTCACCCCAGC
>CAJWER010000024.1 GCA_913030785.1 uncultured Chloroflexota bacterium
AAATGGAATCGACCGTGATCAACATCGTCGGGTGCGCGGCACAGGACCGCCTCGGCCAGGGAGCCGCCCAGGAGATTGACTAGGTCGGCATGGCTAGGCCGGTAACCAAGGGTGCATGGCTCATCCCCGCCCCACACCGCATCCCTGACATGTTCGCAACGGCATTCCGGACCGCACTGGAAGGCCGTCAAGGGCCTGTTCACCTCACCATCCCTCCCGGCCGACATCCAAGAGGGGGCAGTAGCGGAATCGAGGATAGAGTTTCACCGGCCCGACGAGTACCGGTCATCCGCGCAGCGGCCAACCGATCCAGCGACAGCATCGGCGATCGTAGATCTGCTCCACGACGCTAAGCGCCCGATGATCTTGGCCAGCAATGGCGCACACTCCGTCTCGCCCGAAGACCTCACCCGCCTGATTGAAATTACCGGCATCCCCGTATTCACCGAAGAGGCCGCACGAGGGATCGTCGCCGACGACCATCCCTTGTGTTTCGGGTTCGCCGACCTCAGGGTTAGCGAGGTCGCCGCCCATCTCGGCGACGCAGACACAATCCTGATGCTGGGCAAGAAGCTGGACTCAACCATAAACTTCGGCCAACCCCCGGCGCTGAACAAGGACGTGCGCATCATTCAGGTGGAATCGTCCGCCGGGCTGATCGGTCTAAGCCGGGGTGTCACCCTGTCAGTCAATGAAGATCCCGCAGCGGTCGTCAGACAGCTTATCCCCGAGGCCGAAAAACGACACTGGGCGGCTCACCCACTACGCAGCGAGATGGAGTCGACCGCATCTGCACTGAAATCGCGACTCGACGCCCTTGCGCCAGATTCCGCGCCGCTCCATTCCATGTCCGTACATCGTGCGCTGACCCCGATGCTAGACCGCGACACCGCCCTAATATTCGAAGGCAGCGACTTCGGGTTCTACGGCGCAACATACCACCCGAGCTACCGGCCTAGCCGCTGGTTCACGGTCGGCACCATGGGAATGATCGGCTGGGGCGTACCCTACGGCCTCGGCGCAAGAATTGCCCTGCCCGATTCGAAGGTCGTCGTGCTATCAGGTGACGGCTCATTCGGCTTCAACGCAATGGAAATCGACACCGCTGTCAGACACGGTCTGGACATCGTCGTCGTGGTAGGAGTGGACGGGGTCTGGGGCATCGACTACCACCAGCAGGTCCAGCTCTACGGCAAGGCAGTATCAACAGAACTACCGCCAGCCCGATACGACAAGCTAGCCGAATCCCTCGGCGCCCACGGAGAGTACGTAGACCAGCCAGACCAGCTGCAAGGCGCCCTACAACGCGCCTTCGCCACCAAGGGCCCATCCGTCGTAAACGTGCGAACCGCCCCATCACCCTCACCCCGAACCCAGCACACCCTAAACCTGAAGGGCAATTCGCCCAAAGAGGGGCGTGCAGGGGGGCACAGCCTCCTGCCGGGTGTGTGAGGGTGTCCCTCACAATTACATACTCTCATTCTTATCTTAGTGGGAGGGGTGGAGAGACAGCTACGATCTGACCATCAAACTGGAGGATTGACTGAAAACGAGGCCCACCGCAGCCAAGCAGCAAGGAAGGAGCCCCCATGATCAAAGGCATGCACGGCATCGTCTTCACACCTGAGGCGGAGGCAGCCCGAGCCTTCACAAAGGACAAGCTAGGGTTTGCTCACGTCGATGCTGGGGATGGGTGGCTGATATTCGACATCCCCAAGGCGGAATTTGCATTCCACCCGGGAACCGACACCCACCACGAGATCTCATTCTGGTGCGACGACATCGAAGTCACCATGACAGAGCTTCGCGCAAAGGGCGTCGAGTTTAAGTCACCGGTCCAGGACCAGGGATTTGGGCTCGTGACAACCTTCGCCATGCCAGGCAGCGCGGAGGTCGTGCTCTACGAGCCGAGGCACCCCCAGCCTTAGCTCGAAGCTCTCAAGTGGGAAGTGCGAGCTCATCCAATTGGTTCTGTGGGCTTTTCACGGCAAACCGCGATCCGGGGACCGTGGCCCCTATGCCAGCCACGGGAGGGTGGGTTCGACGGTCTCACCACAAATGAACTGGCTCACCGCGAACGCAAGATCAGTCCACCGTTCGCCCTGAGCGAGTCGAAGGGCAAATCGCCCACGCGACAAATCTTGAGAAAAGCTCGTTCTGCGAGGGGACACCTATACAACAGCCTAGCGACGGCGCGTGATCTCGACGCCGGCGTAGGCCAGTACACTGCCCTTGACCGGGGCCTCAGGCTTTTTCACTCTTACCCGGACGGCATCGACGGGGTACTCCGAGAGTATGCGCTGGGCCAGGGTCTCTGCGATGTTTTCCAGCAGCTTTCGGCTGGGCCCTTCGAGGATCTCCCTGGCCAACTTAAAGAGTTTGGAGTAGTTGATAGTATCGTCGAGGTCATCGGACAGGCCGGCCGGGCTCAGGTCGCGCTCGACCTCGAGGTCCACGAGGAATCGCTGGCCGACCTCTTGCTCAGCCGTGCTCGCACCGTGAAAGCCGTAGAAGATCATCCCTTCTAGCACTATCTTGTCCGCCACTGTGTCCTACTCCCGGGGCGCGACCGACCTGGACGCCAGCTCCAGGAGACCGCGTGCCCTTCTAACAACTGGAATGTCGATCATCTTGCCGTCGAGGGAGGTTGCCCCGCTGCCGGACTCCTCCGCCTCCTCGAAGGCGGAGATGACGCGCCGGGCGTACTCCAACTCGGCCTCGGTGGGAGCAAAGGCTTCGTTGATGGGTCCAATCTGCGAAGGGTGAATAGCGAACTTGCCCCGGAATCCGAAACCGCGGGCTGCCCGGGCATCGCGCCTGAGGCCATCGGAATCGCGAAAGGCCACCCAGGGCGTGTCCAGGGCCAGGACACCAGCGGCTCGTGCGGCGACGCCGACTACCTGCCGCGGGTAGACGATCTCTAAGGCGTCTTCGGTCCGCTCGATCTCCATGTCGTTCGTAAAATCTTCGGCACCGAAGGCCACCGCGACGACCCTCGGAGAGGCCGAGCATATTTCGTAGGCATTTACGATCGCCCGGGCGGTCTCGATCCAGGGCACGAGCCGGACACGGCCCTTCTCGATACCAGCCTCGGCCTCTAGGCGCTCGACGTGCACCTCTACGCGGCCTAGGTCGGAGGCATCGCCAATCTTGCCGACGGTGATGCCGAGGATATCGGGGCCAACCAGTGCCGCAAGGTCGTCTTCGAGGAGACCGGTGGACGCCGGGTTAGCCCTCGGGATGACAGCTATTCCTACCTGTGCCAGCCTCGGAAGGAAGGACGCCACGATGTCGCGAGCCTTGGCCTTCTCAGCAGGAGGTACCGAGTCTTCCAGATCCGGGACGAGCGCGTCGGGCGCCAGACCAAGCGCCTTCTCAAGCATGTCGGGCCGGTTCCCCGGAACGAACAGCAGGCTCCTGAGCATCGCTGGCTCGTCTCGATTCGACACCATATCCCTCTCCATTCCATTCCGTTCACGAGTATACCACTGCGCCAAGGTGGCTACGCCGCTCGTTGACACTTCGAAACTGCGCGTGATATAACCGCCGCGTTATGGGTAAAGAGGGCTGCGAACAGGGTGTTACCGGGGTGCCCCGGCTAGAGATCATCGGCGTCACAGGGCTGCCGGAGATCGCGGTCGGGACCCGGCTGGGACAGGGCATCGCGGATGCTTGCGCCGCGCAGGGCACGCCGATCCTGAACGGCGACGTGCTGGTGGTCACGCAGAAGATTGTGTCGAAGGCAGAGGGACGGCTGGTCAGGTTGAGTTCGGTCGACCCGTCGCCACTGGCGATCAGCTTCGCCGAAACGAGTGGCCGCGACCCCCGCCTCGTAGAACTGGTACTCCGGGAGAGCAGGTCCATCGTCAGGATGGAGCCCGAGCGTGGCGTGGTTATTACCGAGACTCTCCACGGCTTCGTCTGCGCCAACTCTGGCATCGATGCGTCCAACGTCCCCGGCGACGACTTCGTCGCCCTGCTCCCAGAGGACTCCGACGCGTCGGCCCGGCGAATACTTGAAGAGATCGTGGGAACCTCGTCGCTGACAGGCGTCGCGGTCGTGGTGTCGGACACCTTCGGTCGGGCCTGGCGCGAGGGTCATGTCAACTTCGCCATTGGCGCTGCGGGCATCGCCCCGCTGAGGGACTACAGGGGGATACCCGATGCGGTCGGCAAGATGATGACCGTGACGCAGATTGCCGACATCGACGAACTAGCCGCGTCCGCGGAGTTGGTGATGGGTAAGACAGCCAATATCCCCGCCGCGATTGTCAGGGGGCACCGTTTTTTTGGCGGGGAGGCCGGATACAAGCCACTGATCCGTCCTCGCGCCAACGACCTGTTCAGATAATCACGCTCCAATGGACAAACAAAAACGCCACGGCAATCAAGGCCGTGGCGTTCCTACTTCAGAACCTGTGGTTTGTCTGGCTACTCGTCGCCGTCTACGCTGTTACCGCCCTGCATCTCGTTTTTGGTCGGAATGCGAGAACCACCTAGCTCGGACGAGGAATCGTATCCCCAGGCTGAACCCTCTATGTAGTTCTGGAACTGCCTCTCCTCGCCACAGATTCGGCACTCACCAGTGCTGGATGGCCCATGGGGCGACTCGATAAGCCACTGGTGCTGACAGGTGGGAGCCTCGAGAATCTCGAGTACTTCGGTCCCTGCTCCCACTGTCGATATTGACGTTTCCACTGTCTTGATCCTCCCTTTTGCATCTGAATACATGAATTAAAACACCTGAATTATAACATAAGACGCTAAACAGTAACAAAAGGATTGATGGCGTGTCAATGGGTTTCTTGGTGGACTTTTCGGCCAATATTCAACCTGGCCTCGACGATATACAGCCCACCGTAGCGGGCCTGTCAATTGCAGTAGAAGCGACACCCCAGCAGATCAAGCTGCGTCGCGGTTCGCTCTCTTCTTCCGAGGTCGCCCTGGCTTCTGGGGACCCATTAGCTCGGGGAGTATACGTGTCTTGTTCGGATCAGGCTCCAGGTTGATCGCATTTCCGCACTGCAGGCAATGAAGGTACCCTCCCCAGCGGTCCTCCATCGACTGCACATCCCCCTTACACCGGAGACAAGCCTTGAAATTCACCACTTGTCGGCACCTTTACAGTCGATTTGTATCTGAATGGTGCCCCATAATAATCTCAGAGAGGCCACTTGTCAAGTTAAACATGCTAGAATGCATAAAAAGGCTTGTATCCTGGATTTTCAATTGACAAACTCCATTTTGGGCAACTATACTCAAGCTGGAATCATACGTTGGGGGCGCCGCCAATACCATGGAAGGCACACGGCTACGGATTCTGCAGATTTTGCAGAAGAATACGAACGACACCGTCGAGGGCTTGGCCAAGGGTGTCGGGCTGGCCTCCGCTACCATCAGACGCCACCTGGACATCCTTCAGCGCGACCATCTCGTTGCCTTTTCAGAGGTCAGAAAGAAGACAGGACGACCGGAGCACTCGTTCTACCTCACAGAAGAAGGGCAGGAGGCGCTCCCAAAGAACTACTCCAAGCTCCTCGGCATGGTTGTGCAGCAGCTCTCCGAACTCAGTGAGCGTGACACTCTGGGCAAGGACGGCTCGGATGTTCTTGATCTGGTTTTCAGTCGATTGGCCGACGAAGTGGTGCGGCCGCTCAAGGCCGATCTGGCTGGTAAGAGTTTGGGCGAACGGGTTGCTTCACTTGAACGCCACCTGGAAGATCAAACCTTCCTTCCTGAAATGGATGTCTCCGATGGGTTGCTGAAGATTCGACTCATGAACTGTCCGTTCCGTTCGGTCGCCCTGCAGAGCAAGGCGGTTTGCACCTTCGACCTCAACGTCATCTCTTCCATGCTGGACATGAATGTGGAGCGGCGCAACTGCATCCACGACGGCGACTCTGGCTCTGGATGCATGTACGTGGCAGACTTGAGCGCCGAGGCCGAAAGGCAACTCACCACCGCCTAGCTGGGCATCGACCGCCCCTCATTCGATAAATAAAGAAATTCTTTGTATTGTGATGGGATCCTCACACACCCTGCAAAGGGGCTTTGCCCCTCTGCACACCCCAGTAAGCCATCAGCTTAAAGTCGGCTCACTACCGCGCCCCACCCCCCATAGCGCGCGCAGCGCCTAGACAGGCCACGCCTCCTTCAAATACGCCGCGTCCCAGAACATGTACTCGTAACGGCTGCTCGAGACGAATGCCTCCTCCATGCGCCTGAGATTGTCTTCGGAAGCCGAAGATGCGGTCCGGTCGACAAAGTCGCGGAGCCACGCGGCCAGATCTGCAAACTCATCGGAGGCGTACATCTCGATCCATCGCGCGTAGAGTGGGCTGTCTGTCGGCAATCCTCGATCCTCCAGCATCTTCCCAATCTCTGAGTAACCCCATGAGCAGGGCAGGATGGCCGCAGCGATCTCCTCGACGCCGCCAGAGAAGGCTGTGCCAGTTAGGTGGCGGGTATAGGCCAGGGTGGTTGGGGACGGCGACGTCGATTCCAACTCCTGCTCCGTGATGCCAAACTCGGCGCAGAACGAGACATGGAGCGACATCTCCGTGTTGAGGGTCTCGTGGAGCAACCGCGCGAACCACCCCATGTCATCGATCGAGGCAGCCTTTGCCGCGGCTATGGCGATGGCACGAGAGAATTCGATGAGATACACGTAGTCCTGGCGCATGAAGTATCGGAAGGTGTCCAGCGGCAGGGTACCGTCGCCGATGCCGAGCACGAAGGGATGGCGCTTCTCCAGGTCCCATGACGCCGCGCACTTACTTCTGAGGTCTGCGGAAAATCCCATCAGATCGCCTCCACAATAATCGTGTCCCCCGGATTGACCTGCTTCAGTATGGTTGGGTCGTCATCGACACTACCCAGGACGTTGACAGCACTCGCCGGTCTGATCTCGTCGCCGCGGCTCATGGGTGTCAGGCCGAAAAACAGGCATAGGGCGGATCCTGGTGGCCAGTACGCAACTGCGCCCATCTCGACCATCTCAACGGCCTGCTCCTCGTCCGCCTCGACTGGAATAGTAAAGTAGATTTCATCACCCCACGTCCCGGCAGGGGCTTCGAATGGGAGGGCATCCCACACCAGACCTGCTGTTACGCTGTCATTGAGTGTGGCCGTGACGTTGACCGCGTCCGCGGTTATCCTTACTCTCCGGTGTGGCACTTGCGTCCTCCTCGGACTGTGCTGTCTCGTGCTCGGGTATTATCGGGAAACGCCCCCGAGTGGGCAACAATCGTAGAGAGCCATGTCCAGAAAGCATTTTGACAGCGGGAATGGAGAGCTATGAAACGGATCGTGCTAAGAAAACCCTTCGACATCGACATTGAGGATGCAGAGGCCCCCGTGCCCGACCGCGGGCAGGTCCTCGTACGAACCAGAACAACTGGTATTGCGGCGGGGACTGAGATGGCGCTGTACCGAGGCACCAATCATGACCTGGTCCTGCGGCGCTGGGGGCCTCAGTGGGAGTACCCGATGCACACGGGTTACGAGGCCGTGGGCGAGGTAGTCGAGCTTGGGCCCGATGTCTCTGAGCCGAACGTTGGTGACCGGGTTCTACTGTACGGGCACCATGCGGAGTACTCGGTGGCGGACGCAAACCGGGTCTTGAGGCTGCCAGATACACTGGCAGACGAGGATGCCTTGCTCGCGATCCTGGGCACAACAGCACTGCGCGGCGTCCGGCGAGCAGGGGTCGAGTATGGCGACAGCGTGGCCGTGGTGGGTATGGGGGTGCTGGGTCAATTGGCCATCCAACACGCGAGGCTCGCCGGCGCCTCCATCACCATAGCCGTGGACACGGACCCATGGCGACTGAAGATCGCGGAGGGCCTTGGCGCGACCCACACTGTAAACCCGGATGCTGAGGACGCAGCGGCGATGGTGGAAAACTACACAGGCATAGGTGCGGACTCGGTCATCGAGGCGGCGGGTGCGCCACCAGCAGTGCCCCTTGCACTAAGCCTGGCGCGAAAGCGAGGACGAGTATCGATAGTAGGGTGGCACACCCGGCCAGTGGAGTTGGTTCTGGCCGAGGATTTCTTGTACAAGGAACTGGACGTCCTAGCGTCAAGTCAGGCCGGACCCGCAGGAGAGCCGCCGCCCGACCAGCTCAGGTGGACGGGACTACGGAACAAGCGACTGGTGATCGATTATCTGGCTGAGGGACGCCTGCGGACTGACGGGCTTGTGTCCCATGTGCTGGGCTTTGCGGAGGCCAGCCGGGTCTACGAGATGATCGACAAAAAATCCGAGCCTTCGATGCAGGTCGTACTGCGCTGGCATGGGGAGGGGCAAGGAGGCACGTCGTGACACGCGCAGGGTACATCTTAGCCATCGACCAGGGCACCACGGGGACCACCGCACTGCTGGTGGACGGCTCAGGGCGCGTCGTATGGCAGACGAGTCAAGAGATAGAACAGATATACCCGCAGCCGGGCTGGGTCGAACACGATCCCGAGGAGCTGTTCGACTCCTGCCTTGCGGTGGTCGACGAACTGTTGGAGGAGACGGAGACCGATCCCCGGCAGATTGAGGCCGTGGGGATCGCAAACCAACGCGAGACGACGCTAGTCTGGGACCGCGAGACCGGCGAGCCGATGTACAACGCGGTCGTGTGGCAGTGCAGGCGGTCAGCGCCGCTGTGCGAGGCAATGAAGGCACAGGGCCTGGAGGCGATGGTCCGCGCCAGGACCGGCCTACCCATCGACGCGTATTTTTCGGCGACGAAGCTCAGATGGCTACTGGACGCCATTCCGAACGGTCAGCGGCGGGCAGAGTCCGGTGATCTGGCTTTCGGGACCGTGGATAGCTGGCTGCTATGGAAGCTCACCAACGGCGCGATTCACGCCACGGATACCACCAACGCCTCCCGTACGATGCTGTACGACATAGATAGACTCAGGTGGGACCCAAAGCTGCTGAGTGCCCTCGATATCCCTCTTGCGCTGCTACCTGAGGTTAGACCGTCGAGCGGCGTGTTCGGGCACACGTCGGGGGAGTTGTTCAGGGGTCAGGGAATCCCTATCGCGGGCATGGCCGGCGACCAGCATGCCGCGCTTTTCGGTCAGGCGTGTTTCCAGCCCGGTATGGCAAAGAACACCTACGGCACCGGCTCATTCGTGCTGACCAACACAGGGGCCAATCGCGTTCAGTCGGGGTCCGGGATGATTTCGACGATAGCGTGGCAGGTCGACGACGAGGTGACCTACGCTTTGGAGGGCAGCATCTTCGCGACGGGCTCGACGGTGCAGTGGCTGAGGGACGGACTAGGGCTGATAGCTGAGGCGTCTGAGACGGACGCGTTGGCACGGACCGTGCCCGACAACGGCGGCGTCTACCTGGTGCCAGCGTTTACGGGGCTGGGTACGCCCCACTGGGACATGGATGCTAGGGGCGCGATACTGGGAATCACGCGCGGGACTACCCGTGGTCACTTTGCGAGGGCTGCTCTGGAGTCGACGGCCTATCAGACCAGGGATGTGGTGGACGCGATATCGAAGGACACAGGCCAGGGCGTGCCACTGCTGCGAGTGGACGGCGGGGGTACGGCCAGCGAGCTAATGATGCAGTTCCAGGCGGACATCCTGGGCATTCCGATAGAGCGGAGCGCGGTGCCGGAGACTACTGCACTCGGAGCGGCCTACCTGGCGGGGCTGGCGATGGGTTTCTGGAACGACCTGGATGAGATCGCAGATCACTGGCGCAGCGACGCGAGGTTTGAGCCCGCAATGGGGGACGCCGAGCGTGAACGGCTGTACTTGGGATGGCAGCGTGCGGTGCTGCGCACGCTTAGGGGGGCGGGGGTGGCGCCAGCGCCAGCTAGCTGATGATAGGACAACGGGCGGCTTCGGGTGGCGGTGGTATAATCTGCCGAGCATCGGAGGGGGCCTGTCTCTCCTCCGACAGATCAGCAATAAAACAGAGGTAAGGCATGACCCAGTTCGACGATGCGGCCGAGATCTATCGCGCCATTGGCGTGACGCCGGCCATCAACGCTTCCGGCACGACCACCGCCTATGGGGGCACGAAGCTGCGCTCCGAGGTGATGGATGTCATGAATAAGGCTGCCACGGTCCTGGTGGACATCCACGAACTGAATCGTAAGGTCGGCGCACTGATAGCTGAGGCTATCGGCGCCGAGGCGGCGTTCGTATGCAGTGGGTCCGCCGGTGGTCTGGTGCTACAGGCCGCTGCGTGCATCGCTGGGTCAGATCCCGCAAGAATGGCACAGCTTCCGGATACGACGGGGCTCAAGGACCAGATCATCATCCAGAACAGCCACCGGTTTGCCTACGACCAGGCATATCGCGTCGCAGGCGCCAAGCTTGTGGGTGTTGGTACAGGTCGAAGCTGTCACCCCTGGCAGCTCGAGGCGGCCTACACCGAACGCACTGCGGCGGTGGCGTACCTGTTCTCTCCTTTCTTGACGAGAAAGGCGATTCCACTTGAGGATGTCTGTGAGAGCGCCCACTCGCGGGGCGTGCCCGTCATCGTGGACGCGGCCTCGATGCTCCCACCGCGTGCGAACCTGCACAAGTACCTGGCCATGGGCGCGGACATGGTGGTGTACAGCGGTGGGAAGTCCATCCGAGGGCCACAGGGCACCGGCATCCTGTGCGGTCGAGTGGACCTGATCGAGGCGGCGGTGGCAAATGCGGCCCCGGGGCAGTTCCTGGGCAGGGGCATGAAGGTCGCCAAAGAGGAGGTTGTCGGACTCCTCCACGCCCTCCAAATATTTATGGGAGAGGACGAGGAGGCCGAGAACGAGTGTTTCTACGAAATGGGTCGAACGGTTGTGGACGCCCTCATCGAGTTCCCTGGTCTCGACGTTGAAGTGAGGCACGACCGACACGACTACCACATTCCGATTGCGGTGATGACATTCACGGACGATTGGAACGGGCCTTCTCGTGACGAGATTACGGCAAGGCTGGCGGACAGCGACCCACGGGTGTACCTCCACACGCTGGGGAACCCTGACGAGCTTGGCGTGGACCCGACGAACCTCAAAGATGGGGATCTCGACATTGTGATCAAGACCGTTCGGGAGGCCTTGCTCAATAGCTAGTGGTTCGGTTGAGGCGGCATCCGGGGCTTGATGGCCGAGCGTAGACTTTTACGTAGGCCCACGCTATGTTCGGTGACCCTGCGTGAGGCCGGAACATCCGGGGCTGTATGCCAATCGCACTAGCTACAAGGGTTCGAGTCGTAGCCGCCGCCGTGATTCCAGTGGTGGTTTTCGTCGCCCTGGCCTGCGGGGGCGGTAGTTCCCCTGCCGACGAACAACCTACCTCATCGCCGACGCAGGTGACGCAAGAGGCGGCCACCGTGGTTCCGGCCAGGTCCGCGCCAGGCCCTCCAGCCCCATTGCCCACTGCTGTCACGAAGTCCAGCGAGACGGTTGCGTCCTCAACCCCTCGGCCGATTACGACGCCACCGCCAACCTCTACATGCTGTTCAGTGGCCCCGGCCAGACGGTCGCGCTAACACTAGACGCTCTGGAGAACGCCCGCCGCGAGCATGACAAATAGCAGGCGCCCGCGATTCTCGAAATGATGCCCTTCTTCCCCAACTCGGATGTCGTGAACGCGGCCACTGAGACCCTTGTTTCGCTGACAGGCGCCGGCCTGGGTGGTGTTGCACGGCAGTGGCACGTTTGGATGGAGTGGCTGGAGGCCAATGACGCTGAGTTTCAGCCACCTCCAGGATATTTGGAGTGGAAGATCAGCATCTACAACCTGGTCTCGCTGCGCTATCAGAATTCCTGGGTCAGTCAGACAAGCCGCCACGAGTCAATCTGTGGGAGCTTGCGTGGGGCGGTGTGCGGCCAGACGGCATCCCTGATCTGAACAACGCTCCGGTGATCGCGAGAGATTTGCAGGACTATCTTCAACCGGACGACCGTGTGTTCGGGGTGACCATCAACGGGGAGAGCCGCGCTTATCCGATTAGGATCGTGGACGCCCATAAGATGGCCAACGATGTTCTCGGGGGCGAACCGATAGCCCTCGCGTATTGAACGCTCTGTGGCACCGGAATCGTGTATTCCGCAAAGATCGATGGTAAGCCCACTACCTTTGGCACTTCGGGCCTTCTTTACCGCAGCAACAAGGTGATGTACGACCGTGAGACGGAGACGCTCTGGCGTCAGTTCACCTGCGAGCCTATCCGGGGGCCTCTGGTGGACTCGGGCATCCGCCTGGACTTCTTTCCCGTGGTGATCACCACCTGGGAGCAATGGATTGAGGAGCATCCGGACACTACGGTGCTTAAGATCGAAACTGGGGTGTGTCCGGGCAGCAGGTATTTCCCCGAGACCGACCAAGGGGCGATCTACAACAGTTACTTCAACGCGCCTGAGACGATGTTCCCGGTCCCTTTTCGCGACGATTCCCTGGAAACGAAGGAGTTGGTTCTGGGCCTAGAAATCGGCGATAGCTTCAAGGTGTATCCGACGGACGTACTACAGCGAAAGCTGGTGATCAACGATGTCGTGGGAGGGACTGGCGTGGTTGTCGTGGGGTCAGGGTCGTCCCAGGTGGCTCGCGTGTACCTGAGCGATGGACGCAAGTTCAACCCGCTGGCAGACGGCAACAGCCCGACTGGCGTGCTCACGACAATAGCGGACTCAAACGGCGGACTGTGGAGCGTGCGGGAGAGGAGCCTGGTGAGCGAGGCGGAGTCTGCTTTGAAGTTGGCACGGGTTCCGGCGCATATGGCGTTCTGGTTCGGATGGTTACAGTTCCACCGGGACACGGAGTTGTATGGTGGTGGCGAGTCGTTAGAGGGGTGAACTCGCTGCCCTCCCCTTCTAAAAAAGAGAAGGAATTATATGTGAGGGGCACCCTCACTCACCCCGCAAGAAGGCTCTGCCCCTCTGCACACCCCGATTAAAGCTACCGTTACCCAGGGTTGCCCGACACCCAAAATCAGGCAGGTCCATCCCCACCGCAAAGTGCGCCCAGCACCACAGCGCCGCAAGAGCCTGTTCAGGATGTGCCCAGCCCGCCCGACACAGCGTGCGCAGCACCGTGTTACAATCGCCGTCGTGCGATTTGGGGCTTGTAAATCAGCTGATTGAGAGGACAGATGCTAGACAGGTTCAAGGTCCCGGAGGCCGATCAGGTGCGCATTCCGGAGCCGTCGCTGAGGCGAACCGTGGAGGCGATCTTTGAGAAGATGGGCGTTTCGGAGGAGGACTCAAAGATAGGCGCGAACGTACTGGTCATGTCTGACCTCAGGGGCGTCGAGACCCACGGGGTCTCGAACATGCTCCGGATGTACGTTCACCAGTACAGCGAGGGGGATCTCAACCCGAGGCCTGTGTGGACAGTCGAGCGGGAGGCGCCCGGCACGGCCACGATCAACGGTGATCATGGGCTGGCGATAATACTTGGCCCGAAGGCAATGCGCGTCGCGATGGATAAGGCTAAAGTCGTAGGTATAGGCGCCGTGACGCTGTACAACGCCGGCCACTCCGGCCCCATCGGCCACCATGCGATGCTCGCGGTCGAAGAGGACATGATCGGCATCACCATGACGGCTGGAGGCGTGAAGATCGCGCCGACATTTGCCGCAGAGCCTCGTTACGGGACGAACCCAATAGCTATGGCTGCCCCCGGCAGGAACGAAGCGCCGTTCCTTTTCGACGCTGCAACGAGCACAATCGCTGGCAACAAGGTCAATCTGGCCGCTCGGATCGGCGCAGACCTGCTGCCCGGTTGGATCGCGGATTTGAACGGCGTACCCAACGCTGAGAGCGTTCCGGTGCCAGAGGCATTTGACGACTACTATCTTCTCCCACTGGGGGGGACCAGAGAGCAGGGGTCTCACAAGGGATACGGCTTTGGCATGATGGTCGAGATCATGGGCGCGCTCCTGTCCGGCGGCACGCCGCATATGCTCGATAGCACCCCTTGGTCGCAGCACTACTTTTCTGCCTACAACATCGAGTCCTTCACGGACGTGAACGAGTTCAAAGACAAGATGGATCAGACCCTGCGTACGCTGCGCACAACGAAGCCGGCGCCGGGCCACGAGCGGGTGATGTACCCCGGGCTGTCTGAGCATGAGGAAGAGATCGAGAGGCGTGCGAACGGGATACCGCTGCATTCCGAGGTGGTGCAGTGGTTCGACCACATCACGAGTGAACTGACTCTATCTCCCATCGAGAGGGTCAGCGGCTAGATCTAAGATAGCTGGTAATTGTTGCAATGCAGCGCCAACATTGGCGCTGCATTTTGTTTATCGGCCCTGAGACCGGCTGCCTGAGCATGTGCATCCAACTATGTGTGAGGTTGTCTCTCAATCCTCTCTACCGCTCATTCTTATAAAATATCCCTACCCATCAAAGCGCGAGGAGCGCCTGGAAGTACTAAATTAATGTCTCTATCACCGATGCAAATCAAGGAACTCTTGGACGTGCCGTCGAAAGAGGTGTCGGGTATGTTGAAGTAGCATGTCTGGACCACGTTGAATGCGGTGCAGGCGTTTGTGCCTCACATGGTGGAGCAGGGCTGGGGCCGCGTAGTGGCGGTTTAGCAGCCCGCTGCGCTACAGCCCGCAGGCAATGCGTCGCCCTACGCCATCGGCAAGGTGGGACAGGAGGTCCTGTTGTTATCCCTTGCCCATGAGTTGCGTGACACGGGGGTGACGGCAAACATCGTGCTCGCCCGGGCGATAGGGGAGCGCGAAGACGGACGCGGCTCGAAGACGACTCCTGAGGAGATTGCGTCCACCATCGCATACCTGTGCTCCGACGATGTGCGGATGATCAACGGTGCGCGAATCCCGTCCCACGGTAGGCCCTAGTTACGCAGTGTCTTTGTGTGGCTGGTCTACGCAGGGAAGGTCCTTCGACAGGCTCAGGATGAGCGGATATAAGACGGCGTGCAGAGGCGGTCAGGCAAGTCCTTACCCCGTGACGTAGGAGGGGCGCTAGCCTGCCGGGTCGCTTGGGGAGCGAGGTGAGGCGCTTACTAGTTGGGCCTGGACTAGCTGGGCGTATAGGCCGCCCGCTGCGACTAGCTGGTGGTGTGTTCCCTCTTCGTGTATCTTGCCCCCGTCCAGTACAACTATCCGATCGGCGTCGCGTACGGTCGAGAGCCTGTGAGCGATCACTACGGTGGTTCGCCCCTCCATGAGCCGGGCCATCGCCTGGCGTACCTGCTGCTCGTTGACGGCGTCCAGGTGCGAAGTAGCCTCGTCTAGGATCAGTATGGGCGAGTCCTTCAAGAGGGCTCGGGCGATGGAGATGCGCTGCCGCTGGCCTCCGGATAGCTGGATGCCCCGTTCTCCAACCATAGTTTCGTACCTGTCGGGGAACGATTCTACGAACTCGTGGGCGTTGGCGGTCTCCGCAGCCCGCTCGACCTCAATGTCCGTGGCCTCGGGCCTGGCCATCCTGAGATTCTCCCGGATCGTGGTGTTGAACAGGTAGGTCTCCTGGGCCACCAGTGCGATCTGCCGGCGAAGCCCTTCCAGGTCAAAGTCCCGCAGATTGTTCCCTCCAACTGATACCGAGCCCTCGTCTGGGTCCCAGAACCGTAGCAGCATCTGGGCCGAGGTGGTTTTGCCCGCCCCCGAGCGCCCAACCAGGGCCACCGTCTCGCCTGCACCCACGGAGAAAGACACCCCGTCGATCGCCTTGCGGCCCGCCGAATCGTAGGAGAATTCGACGCCACTGAATTCGATTTTGGGGTCACGGACCAGCCCGCGCTCGTCGATTCCGTCTTTCACACCTTGCCCGTCTTGCACAAGCACAGGCTCGTCGTGGACCTCAAAGATCCGCCTCACGGCTGCGAGGGTATCCATCAACTGATTGAGCGTCGCCGCAAGCTCGGTTACCGGTCCGAAGGAGGAGAGCGCAAGCAGCGTGGCCAAGGGAAGCTGCGCTCTGTCCATATCGCCATTTGCAATGAGCCAGACGCCTGCGGTCAGAACCGACAGACCTCCAATGGCCGTGATCGACTCGATCAGGGCGGCGTGTAGAGCCTGGGTCTTCAGGAAACGAACCCTCAGCACTGCGTAGCTCCATCCGCGCCTCTCCGTCTCCGCGGTCCTCTCCGGGCCGTGGTCGAATGCGACTACCTCTCGAATACCTTGGATACCGTCGACGACATAGGCGTTCAGATCTCCCAACTGGGTCCGCATATCCCAGCCAAGCCCCTCGGTCTGCCGTTGAGCCACGAACGGGATCGCGGCTGCAATTACCAGGAAGGGGGCGAGCACCAGAGCCAGAGGCCAGGAGACGACGGCCAGCACCGCTATCACGGCGGCAGGTATTAGGATCGCGACGAAGGCCGGGGTGATGACGTGGGCAAAAAAATTCTCCACCGACTCGATATCACTCCCCACGAGACTGGTGAGGTCACCGGACTTGCGACGCACCAGATAGGCGGGCGCCAGGGGTTCCAATTTTTGATAGAGATCGATTCGCATCTCCGCGAGAATCTTGTATGCGAAGTCGTGGGAAGACCAATTCTCCGCCCACCTGAACACCGCCGTAAGGGGAGCCGCGACTCCCAGCAATACGAGGTAGGGGGTAAGCTCGTCCCCACGAAAGACCGCAGCGACGAGCATCGCACTGGCTGCACCGAGCCCGATGATCGCGACGTGGTAGGCGACACCCAGAAAGAGCGTCAACGTGAGTTGTGCCCTCCATCGTGCGGCCACGCCCAAGAGCCTCGACCAGGCCTCTGTCGAACCCAGGGTCGAGCGTGCGGATATGGCGCGTGGAGCGGGCTCGGAATCAGACACACTCGGGGCGAGGGCCTGGGCATCGTTCGAGATGTCCGGGATGATGTCCTGGCCGGGCTCCGACTGCTGGTTCGCCATTAGCCGCGAGTACACACCTCCGGCTCCGGCCAGATCTGTGTGGCTGCCGGTCTCGACGAGCCGGCCCTCGTCCAGCACCATTATCCTGTCCGCGCCTACAACGCTGGACAGGCGGTGGGCGATCACCAGTGTGGTCCTGCCGGCCATGAGACGGTCCAGGGCCTCCTGAATGATAGCCTCGTTCTCGGCATCCACGCTAGATAGGGCTTCGTCGAGGATCAGAATGGGAGACGCCTTGAGCAGTGCTCGCGCAATAGCAATTCTTTGGCGTTCGCCGCCGGACAGCTTCACCCCGCGCTCCCCGACTACGGTGTCGTATCCCTCGGGGAGAGACGATATGAAGTCATGGGCGTTTGCGGAACGTGCAGCCTCCTCAAGCTCATCTCTCGTCGCATCGCGCCTACCAACACGCAGGTTGTCCGAGACCGTGCCGTTAAACAGGTATGTGTCCTGAGTCACGACCGAAACCTGCCTGCGAAGATACTCCAGCGGGAGATCGCGTATTTCTTGCCCACCGATCAGGACGCGGCCCTCCAGTGGGTCGTAGAACCGAAGAAGCAGCCAGACGATAGTTGACTTACCTGCGCCGGAGGGGCCCACCAACCCCAGAGTCTCGCCGGGGCTCAGCGTGAAGCTCAGCTCCTCGAGGGCACTGCGCCGCCCCTGTTCGTAGCTGAAGCTTACGTCCTCGAAACGTATCTCTGGAGCGATCGTGTCCATCTGATCCGGGCTGTCTTTGGGACCGCTGATGTCAACAGAGGTGTCCAGAAGTGAAAAGATGCCCTCGGCGGAGGCCATTGCGACCATTCCCTGGTGGTACAGCGACGCAAGCTCGCGAACTGGTCGAAAGACCTCGCCACCGAGCATTAGCACGATAAGAAGCGTACTCATCTCCAGATCGCCGTTGCTAACCCTGATCCCGCCCCAAACTAGGGCAGCGGTAGCCCCCGCCGATGTGCCGAAAATGGTTGCGCCGGATGAGACGCCGTCGATGGCAACGATGCCCATGGTACTGCGGTAGAGCGCTCTGGCCTTTTCGGCCAGGAGTATCGCACGGCGGCTGCTCTGTCCGAATGCCTTCAGGGTCGCAAGGCCTTGCACGCTGTCCAGGAACTCCGCACCCATTGCACCGAAGGCCTGGCGTCGTCTCCGGCTATTCTGATCGGTCCAGCCCCGCAGCATCGCGGGGATGAACAGCGTGAACAGGGCGGCGACCCAGACGCCGACGGTTCGTGACGGACTGGGAAATGCCGTTCCGGCGATGTAGTCGGAAGCCTGTGCAGGAGCTTCACCGACATCGAGCGGTTGCACGTAGACGGTGGCCATTTCGCCGGACGAGACACGAATGGCCAGGTACACGACGGCCAGGCCGACCAGGACGATGGAGATGGTTTTTTCTGGTTTCATGAGTTTGTTCCTTCGCGCGAGCGGCCGACGAAGAAGACAATGTTGCCGACCACGATCAGTACGACCATCAGGATATGTGCCACCAGTTGAGGGCCCATCCGCCGCTTTCCTTCCAGGTACTTCAGGTCTGGCTCGCGACCCGCCTCACGGTCGTAACGGTCGACGACCAGTTTCTCGTATTCGGCGGCCCCCTTGATTGCTCCGAGCAGACCCTTGAGCTGTTCTGGCATGTAGGGGTAAAGCAGTGGGGCTCCAACGCCCGTGCAACCCGCGACGAGGCGGATCTGGTCGGGGTATGGTGTGGCCGCGTATTGGACCCATTCCTTGACACCCGGGTAGCCCGCACTGACCTCGGCCACCAGGTCCATCGACTGGATGTTGACCAGGTCCCGGCACATGGGAATCTGGTCGAGGTCGGTGCCGCGATCGTCAGTCGAGTAGAGCTGTTTCAGGTCGGTCACGATGACCTTGATCACGCCCTCGTTACCGGGCTTGAACCCGAGGTTGACGTAGTCCTCCCCGTAGACCATGTCGGGGAAATCCGTCTTGATGACCCGATTGATGCTGTCGTCGATCATCTGTGGTCCGACCGGCCAGAGCGCGATGAAGTAGATCTTCAGTTTCTTTTCACAGCAGTGCCGGACAAACGCGGTGGCCATGGGGCCGAGTTCGCCTTCGCTGGCGTCCGGGCTGCGCTCGCCGACGATGCGGCCGGCGAACATGACGAGGATGCGGTCCGACAGGGCGCGGATCTCGTCGAGTTCGACCGAGACCAGCAGGATCGCCTTGCCGGCGTCGCGCATCTCGATGATGCGCGCGTTGTCGTCGTAAATGCCGCATGGCATTTGACAGTGTGCAAAGGCGTCGCCGGAACCGGCGAGCAGGCAGGTGGCCAGCAGTGTGAAGGCAAATACGGCGCGGCGAATCATGGGCATCGGTGAGTTCCTCTCGGCCGTGGAGAATAGCGACCGTTGATCAGGCGGGAAGGAAGCTGTCCGACCGTGCCTGACTCCAGTGGTCCTTCCACTGTTCATTTCCTCCGTTCTCAAGCAGTTCGCCGCCCTGGAGATACTCGAAGATCTTCGAATAGGCCCGTACATCGGTGGGGGAGACGCGTCGGCAGATGTGATCTGGCGTCAATGTTCAACTGAAAGAGATATGGTTGAGAAGTTTACTAAGTTCTGGACTGCTCATAGACC